>CANTEM010000006.1 GCA_947652805.1 uncultured Clostridia bacterium
AAGCAAGGAGGCATCATCAATGGGACAGTTATTTTCATCAGCGGATACCACGTGGGTTCTGATCGGAGCCGCGCTGGTATTCTTCATGCAGGCAGGGTTTGCAATGGTTGAAACCGGATTCACCAGAGCGAAAAACGCCGGCAACATTATCATGAAAAACCTAATGGACTTTGCAATCGGCACACCGATCTTCTGGGTGATCGGATTCGGTCTGATGTTTGCAGGAACAGGCCCCTTCATAGGCGGGCTGGATTTCCTGATCCGGGGAGATTATTCCTTTATGGGACTGAGCATTCCCACACCGGTATTCATCATTTTCCAAACCGTCTTCTGCGCCACCGCCGCAACCATCGTTTCCGGCGCAATGGCTGAGCGTACGAAATTTATTTCATACTGTATTTACAGCGGAATCATCAGCGCGGTCATTTATCCGATTTCCGGTCACTGGATCTGGGGCGGCGGCTGGCTCGCACAGCTCGGCTTCCACGACTTTGCCGGATCCACCGCAGTACATATGGTAGGCGGCGTTGCCGCCCTGGTCGGCGCAAAAATTTTAGGGCCCCGTATCGGTAAATACGGCAAGGACGGCAAACCCCGGGCGATTCTGGGACACAGCCTGACTCTGGGCGCGCTGGGCGTATTCATTCTGTGGTTCTGCTGGTTCGGATTCAACGGCTGCTCCACATTGAGCATGACCGGAGACGAAGCCCTTACCGCTGCCGGAAACATTTTCGTAACCACCAACCTTGCAGCCGCCACTTCCACGGTAGCTACTATGGTCATCACCTGGATCCGCTACAAAAAACCGGACGTTTCCATGACGCTGAACGGATCCCTTGCAGGTCTTGTTGCAATCACTGCTGGCTGCGATGCCGTTACGCCGGTGGGCGCGTTCTTCATCGGCTTGGTTGCCGCATTCGTCGTGGTATTCGGTATTGAATTTGTAGATAAGATCCTGAAAATCGACGATCCCGTTGGCGCGGTAGGGGTGCATGGCTTCTGCGGCGCAACAGGCACGCTGCTGACCGGACTGTTCGCATATTATCTCACAGATGACGCCGGCAATCCCCTCGGACTGTTCTACGGCGGCGGCTTCAAATTTCTTGGAACCCAGGCGCTGGGTGTCATCTCCGTCATCGCATGGGTCGCTGTAACCATGACGGTTGTGTTCCAGATTATCAAGCATACGATCGGACTGCGTGCCAGTGAGGAAGAAGAAATCCGGGGATTGGATATTACGGAGCACGGCATCGCAAGCGCTTACGCCGACTTTGCATCTGTACAGCCCCAGATTCTCACCGGCGCTGTTTCCACCTCAAAAGCAGCACAGGATGTATTGGAAAAGGCGGTTCCGGTGGAACACATTTCTGCACCGGAGGCTGCCGAAGCAAAGCTTACGAAAATCGCGATCCTGCTGAATCAGGAGCATTTTGAACCTCTGAAGGCTGCCATGAACAGCATCGGCATCACCGGTATGACGGTAACCCAGGTGCTGGGATACGGCACCCAAAAGGGACGAGACACATTTTACCGGGGCGTTAAGCTGGAGGAAGCAAAGCTTCTGCCGAAAGTAAAGGTAGAAATCGTTGTCAGCAAAATCCCGGTGGATGTTGTCATTGACACAGCAAGACGCGCCCTTTACACCGGAAATGTAGGCGATGGCAAAATCTTCGTTTATGACGTAGAAAATGCAATCCGCGTCCGCACCGGGGAGCAGGGATACGACGCACTCCAGGGTGAAGATTAAAGCAGTTTATATAATATGGTATAAAAAATCTGTCGGCAAATGCCGGCAGATTTTTTCTTGCATCGCCGCATAGTTGACAAACAACAGCACGTATGATAAAATAGAGAATCAATATCCAATATATAAAGGACCGGGGAGCACCCGGGTATGGTGACAGACAAATGGCTGGCAGAATCAGAGCGGGAATCGTTGGCGCTACAGGCATGGTAGGACAGCGGTTCATTACCCTGTTGGAAAATCATCCTTATTTTGAAGTGACTGCTCTTGCGGCAAGTGCACGCAGCGCAGGCGTGAAGTATACAGACGCAGTGGGAGACAGATGGAAGCTGTCCTGCGAGATCCCTGCATACGCTCGGGATATGGTCGTTATGGACGCTGCGGATATAGCAGCGATGAAGGAAAAGGTAGATTTCATCTTCTGTGCCGTAGACATGAAAAAAGACGCGGTAGTAGCAATGGAAGAAGCCTACGCAAAGGCAGAGCTGCCTGTTATTTCCAATAACAGCGCCAACCGGTGGACGCCGGATGTGCCGATGCTTATTCCGGAAATCAACGATGCACACGCCGCAGTCATTGCCGACCAGAAAAAGCGGCTGGGAACAAAGCGCGGTTTTATTGCGGTAAAACCCAACTGCTCCATCCAAAGCTATGTGCCTATGCTCACGCCCCTGCGTAAATTCGGCGTGCGTCAGGTAGTGGTCAGTACATACCAGGCAATCAGCGGTGCCGGAAAAACCTTCCGGGAAATGCCGGAAATCGTGGATAACGTAATTCCCTATATCGGCGGCGAAGAAGAAAAGAGCGAGCGGGAGCCGCTGCGCATCTGGGGAGAATATAAGGACGGCGTGATCGTACCGGCAGAGGATACGATCATCACCAGTCAGTGCATCCGGGTTCCCGTGCTGGACGGACACATGGCAACCGTGTTTGTAAACTTTGAAAACAAACCCACTAAAGAGCAGATTCTTGCAGAGTGGAAAGCCTTCAAGGGATTGCCTCAGACCCTTGGACTGCCCCACGCGCCGGAGCAGTTTATCACCTATTTTGAAGAAGACAACCGGCCCCAGACCCATCTGGACAGAGACGTTTGCGGCGGCATGGGCGTAAGCGCAGGCAGACTGCGGGAGGATACCCTGTTCGACTGGAAGTTCGTGGGACTCTCCCACAATACCCTTCGGGGCGCTGCCGGCGGCGCGCTTTTGTCAGCAGAGCTTCTGTATAAATTAGGATATCTGGACATTTGATTGCTGAGAGGAAACCGTCATGACTTGTGATACGATATATCTGCGTGAGGGAGACGAAAATGTGCGCCTGTGCACGTACATTTCCAGCTTTGCCGGAGATATGGGCGTACGTCCCCGGGACGCAGTGCTTGTGCTTCCCGGCGGAGCATATGCCTTTCTCGCAGAACGGGAGGCAGAACCCGCGGCAAAAACATTTCTTGCGGCAGGGTGCAATGCGTTTGTATTATACTACTCTATCGGGGAGCAGGCAAAATATCCCCGCCCCCTGGTGGATGTGTCTCTTGCAATCTGCCACATCCGGGAGAATGCAGAAAAATACAACATCAATCCGGATCGAATCTTTGTATGCGGTTTTTCAGCGGGCGGTCATCTGGCAGGAGCGATCGGCACCTTATGGGATCGGGACTATGCCAAGACCGCACCGGATATGCCCTTCGGCATGAACAAGCCCAAAGGCGTGATTTTGTCCTATCCTGTAATTTCCATGGGAGAATATGCCCACGCATATTCCCGGGAGCTGATCACAGGGAATGATACGGATTCGGAGCAGTGGAAGCAGGAATGCTCGCTGGAGTTACAGGTTGGTAAAAATACAGTACCTGCATTCATTTGGCAAACCCAGAACGACGACTGTGTGCCGATTCAGAACTCCATGCTGTATGCCCAGGCAATGATCGACCACAATATTCCTGTGGAGCTGCATATTTATCCGAAAGGTCCCCACGGCATGTCTGTTGTAGCGGAAGAAACATCCCAGGCAAATCCTGCCCAATGTGATCCACATGTTGGCGGCTGGGTCAAGGCTGCGCTGGAATGGATGAAAATTATCTGAAGCATTTGATAGGCTAAAAAAACAGTACAGATTCCTCTGTACTGTTTTTTTATTTTACTGAATGTCCGGCAGACTTGCAGCTGCAACAGACTGACCGACCCGGCGGCTCTTTTCGTCCGGGATATGAAGCTCCAGCTTTTCAGCAAGCTCGGGGAACTCCTTGGAGAGAACCTCGTTTGCCCGGGCAAGGAGAATGGTGCCGCCCTCGCCGCTGGTAACACGTCCCATGATCAGCACGTGCTTGATATCATAAAACATTGCGTAATATGCGATTGCATAACCAAAATATACACCGATAGTGTCGTAAATCTTAGCAGCGCGGGCATCTCCTGCCACCATCAATTCCTGGACAACCTTCAGCTTCTCCGCAGGAGACATGCTTTCATCCAGTTCGATTCCCGCAGCGGGAGCCAGCTTAATTACACCGTCCTGAGAGAAGTATTTTACACCGCAGCCGTAGTCACCGCTCCATTCGTCTACCATAGCATCCTTGCAGAAATCTACGGGGACAAATGCAAGCTCGTTCAGCCATCCGGTGATGTTGCCCTGACCGTCAACATATCCGCCGGCTTCGCTGGTACCCATTGCTACGCCCAGCACGTTGGTATCATCCAAATCCATCGCGCCTGCAAGAGCAGTTACGTCACCGTCGTTTGCCACTTCAACAGGAACATCTCCGATTTCCTTTGCAACATTGATATACATGTTTTTCACGTGCTTATCAAAGTCCTCGTCGGAAACCTTCAAAAACAGAGAGGCAATCATGATCTTGTTGTCAATATATACGCCTGCGGAAGAAACGCCGATCGCGTCTACCCGAGGCATGTGGGAAGCAGCGGTTTTCATTGCGTCCAGAATGCCCTCGTAATGATACATAGGGTCAGACTGAAGCTTGGGGAACCAAACAACCTCTTCGGAATATACGGTTTCGCCGTTTACCACAGCGCTCACCTTCCGGTCGCTTCCGCCTGCATCAAAACCGATGCGGCAGCCGTCCAGGTGACGGCCTACAGGAGCGGCAGCCTGATATGCACGGGGCGCATCCTTTACGTCTGCTACATATTCCACAGTAAAGGGCGCTTCATATACCCGTGCCATAAAGTCTGCGTCAAACTCTCTTGCGCCGCCCTTCTGATATGCTGCGGCAATGCCCTCGTAAATTTTCCGGGAGCCGGAGATCGTTACCTTATATCCGCCGTGAATCCACAGAAGGGTTTTTACAATCCGCTCAACAATATCGTAGTTTTCGTCATCGTGACCGGTACCGTCCGGATATACGTCCAGATTGTAAGTAGAAATAAAGCCCTTGTTCCGTTCTACGGCAATTGCCAGCGGGGTGCCGCCAGCCTTTGCCACTGCTTCTTTATATGCTTTTACCACCAGAACCATAGGCTGGAACTGGGGGTCAAGAATTGCATTGATCATTTTATTATACCTTTCCGTTTTGTTGAAGTCCTGTGAGAGTTAGATTGCTTTGTATGCTTCCAGTGTGCTTGCTGCTTCCTCGTCCAGAATAAAGGTTACGTTCGGATGCAGCTGCAGGATAGACGCCTGACACCAGGGTGTGATTTCGCCTTCCAGGGCGTCCTTGATTGCCTTCGCCTTTGCAGCACCGTTTGCTACCAGAACGATCTGTTTAGCTGTCATGATATTGCCGATACCCATGGACAGAGCGGCGCGGGGTACTTCGTCCTTGCTGTTGAACAGACGGGAGTTTGCCTCAATGGTGCTTTCCGTCAGTTCTACTCTGTGGGTTCCCCAAATGAAGGTGTCACCAGGCTCATTGAAGCCGATGTGACCGTTGTTGCCAATACCGAGCACCTGCAAATCAATACCGCCGGCAGCTTCGATTGCCGCATCATATGCGCTGCATTCGTCCTCCCACTTGGGAGCCTTACCGTTGAGCACATGAGTTTTGTTGATGTCAATGTTGATTTTGTGGAACAGATTCTTGTTCATAAAATAGCGGTAGGACTGATCGTTTTCCGGATCAATGGGATAGTACTCATCCAGATTGTAAGTCGTTACATTGGTGAAATCTACTCTGTCCTCATCGCAGAGCTGTGCCAGATTGCTGTAGAGTCCCAGAGGAGAGGTTCCTGTTGCCAGACCCAGCATAAATTCCGGCTTGTTGCTGATTGCGCCTGCTACAATGGTAGCTGCCTTTTTGGACAGAGCTTCATAACTGCCCGCAACAAATACCTTTACGCCATTCTTCTTGCCGTTGGAATAAGCCTTTACTTCGTTTTCCCGCATACTGTGTTTCCTCCGATAATTGTTTTTTGTATATTGAATTGATCATCAAAGATGATAATATCCGCACATTTTCCTGCTTCCAGGGAGCCGACCTTATCGTCAACACCCAATGCCTTTGCAGGATTGAGACTTGCGCACGCCACTGCCTCGTTTACAGAAAGCTCCGTATTCTCATACAGATTGCGCACCGCTTCGTTCAGCTTCAGAACGCTGGCAGCAATGGTGCCGTCCTCCAGCAGACACTGAATACCGGTTTTCTTTACAGGCTGTCCGCCCAGAGTATAATATCCGTCCGGCATACCGCCTGCACGCATACAGTCTGTAATCAGGCACAGCTTATCCTTTTTGATCTTTGCAACCAGTGCAAACAAACCTTTATTTACATGGAAGGTATCTGCAATCAGTTCGCAGCTTACACTGTCATCAGACAGCGCCGCGCCGACAACGCCGGGGTTTCTGTGCATAAGCGGCGTCATTGCATTAAACAGATGGGTTGCGTGCCGCACGCCGGCGTCAATACCCGCCACAGCCTCTTCATAGGTTGCGCCGGTATGACCCATGGAAACCAACACACGTCCGTCTTCGTATACTTCACGGATGCATTCCAGTCCGCCGTCCATTTCCGGAGCCACGGTAAATACGGAAACGATATCTGCATTATCCAGAATAAACTTTGCGTCCGGACGCAGGATATGTTCTTCCGCCTGAGCGCCCTTCTTGGAAGGATTGATGAAAGGGCCTTCACAGTTCACGCCCAGCACCTTCGCACCGTAGCAGTCTGTGCGCGCCTTCACCTTGCGCACCGTATCAAATGCCGCCAGAATTTCTTCTTTGGACACGGTCATTGTGGTGGGGCACCAGGATGTAACGCCATTTTCTGCAAGTGCCGCACACATTTTCAAAAGTCCGTCCTCTTTGGCATCGGATGTATCCTCGCCGGCATATCCGTGGATATGCATATCCAAAAAGCCGGGCGCTACATACATACCTGCGGCGTCGATCACCTCATACGCATCGGTATTTACCGCAGACGCATCTGCGATTTCTGTGATCTTCTCATCAAACAGCAGAACCTTACCCTCTGCCACCTGATCCGGTAGAACGATCTTTCCATTTATAATACACTTCATCGGGTTTATACCTCCATGCTATATCATAGCCAAATCTTCCCTTATATGCTATTATACTCACCTGTCAAGGCAAAATCAATATAAAATGAAATTTTATCCTTATTATTTTGAAAAGAGGGGGATGCGAGTCAAAATGTCCCTTTGTGCTGGAGCCATATAGCCGTGCGGAGGGTTTCTCCCTTTAAAAAGCCTCCCTTGTGTAAAGGGAGGTGGATCGCCGTAGGCGAGACGGAAGGATTGTCTGCATAGACTGCCGATTTGCAGATGATCTAAAATGATAGTATTACAATCCCCCACCCGCTAACGCGGGAGCCCCCTTTGCACAAGGGGGCCTAACGGAGGGGGAGAACGCGAATCTCCAGCACAAGGGAGCCTCCCCAGTCTGTACACACTCACCGCCGTCCGTTTTTTATAAGCTGCGGCGCAATGGCAAACGCAATCATGCCAAGTACCCCATCCACCAGCGCTACACCAATCATAGCTAAGGGCACCGCATGGAACACCAGCCCCAAAACAATGACAGCCGCAGCAGGAATCAGCCCCAGATATACTAGAAGAACCTGAATAATCACCTTGACACCCTGAGAAATGGACACAGGCAGGGACAGATCTGCAAGCGCTCCCGCATTCGCCGAGAAAAAATCCAGCGAAAGAATAAACAATACCCCTGCCAATCCGGGAACAATGGCAGACGTCCCCAGCATGATCACAGATACAATCATCGCCGGGATCAGATCCAGCAGACAGGACACACTGCCGGATAAAATCGTCCACCCGAATTTCTGATACGCGCCGGCAGGAAGGGTCACAAAAAAGCTGGTTTTCAGCTCCGCTTCCAGCGGATTCCCAAGGGAGCGGAAATATGCCAGTACGCCAAACACAGCAACAACCCAATACATACCGCCCGCTGCGTCGGCTTTATTCACAATCCACAGCACAAACACAGCCGCAAGGAGATAGGTAATCATAGTCGATGTAAAAACTCCAAACCAGGCGAACCGTCTCCGGTTATACATGTTTTTATAAAATAACACGCTTGCGCCGCTTCCGCCGATTTTCCCGTTTCGGCGCAAACGCTCGCTACGTTCCTTTTTACGGGTCGCAATCCCGCCTTTTTCCTTTGCTTGCGCCAAAGCTGCGGCAGTTTCCTCGGATTTTGCCATTGCATCTTCATAAAAGTCTGCACGGATGCGCCATATCACAGCAACAAGCGCCCCAATTACTGCAAGACACAGCACGCCCATACCTGCCGCCGCCGGATAATTTCCAAGAAGGGAGAAATCCAGCACGCCTTTGATCCAGCCCCATATAGGAACCAGCAGTGCCCCTTTGCTGCACCAGAATGCAAACGCGCAGGAAAGAATATCCCCGCCACTGCTTTGCCAATATGCGGCAAATGCCAGCGCTGCCACGCCGCATATACTCACCACAGTGGGAACGATGTATTTCCGCAGCCGCACATGGGTTGCCGTCACCGTATACACCAGCACGGACAAAAGCTGTCCGGTAACAAGCGTAAGTCCCCACACTGCCAGCATAGCAATGCATGCCCCAATGGAAATGCCCATATTTACGTGAAGATTGGGAATCTGAAAAATCAGATACAGCCCCGCGGCAATCAGTCCGCCCATTTTAAAAATCAATCGGAACAGCAGTACAGACTGGGGCTTCATAGGAGCCTGGAACAGCAAATTCACATCCGCCATATGGAAAATACCGGATCCGGATTTTTCCGCAGTTACCACATTCCAAAGGAGCGCTGCCAAAATCACACCGCCGCTCACCAGGGAAACAAAGTTTGCGGTCAGCGCCGGATCTCCTGCATCCTCAGGAACCGTTTCTTCAGCCTGCATAAAATCGTCCGATTCAGAATTATCTGAAAACATACCTGCAAGTCCGCCGATCACACCGCCGAACAGAACGCAAATGAGCAGGATGATCACATAGGTTTTCATCAGCTTCCGGATCTGATTGATCAGCGTGTGGGCGGCATAATAGAAAAACGCTTTCACCTTGCACCCTCCGTAATTTCAAAGAACAGATCCTCCAGACTGTGTGCTCCTTCCTCCACCTCACGGCGAGTCACATTGGCGCGCACCTGTCCTTTCTGCATGATGACCGTTCTGTCCCACAGCATATCCACACTGTCGATCATATGGGTGCTGACCAGTATGGCGCAGCCCGCGTCCCGCATCTCCTGCATCATGGCTTTCAATTCCTTAATCGCATGGGGATCCAGCCCCACCATAGGCTCGTCAAACAAGAGATATTTCGGGCGTGGCAGCAGTCCGAGACAAATACTCAGCTTCTGCTGCATGCCTTTGGAAAGCTCATCCCCGAATTTTTTCACCTTATCCGTCATTTCAAACCGGGCAAGAAGCTGCTCTGCATACGCCTGATAATCCTGTAATTTATACACCCGTGCGATAAACTCCATATGCTCGCCGACTGTCAGGTTCGGATACAGGGCAGGCATTTCCGGCACATAGCCCAGAAGCCGCTTTGCTTCTACACTTTTGTTGGGGAACCCATCCACTGTAACGGTTCCGTTATACCGGAGAAATCCGGTGATGGATTTCATAATCGTGCTTTTCCCGGATCCGTTGGGACCGAGCAGCACCGTAACATTCCCCGGTTCCATATCAAAGGTGACCCGGTCGCATGCCGTCACCTTGCCGTATTGCTTGATTACATTGCAAACGCTTAACATATTAAATCCTTCCTTTCAATATACAGCCGTCTCTTCCAGTTGGATAGACAGTCAAAATCTCTCCGGTACAGTCCCGATCCGTCGGAATCTCGCAGGGAACAAAATGCTCCGTGTGTCCCGTGGTGATACCGTTTTCCCACTTTTCGCCAAGCACGTACACCGGATGCTCCTGATGCGCTGCTATGTACTGCTCCAAAAGGGCGTCCTGCACCTGCTTCTGTACCGCCGCAAGATACGCCGCCCGGCGTTTTTTCTCCGGCGCAGGAATCTGATCCGGCATAGCCTCCGCCTCTGTTCCCTTCCGAGCAGAGTATGGGAAAATATGCAAATGGAGAAACTGCGCCGTCTTACAGAATGACACCGTTTCCAGAAAGTCTGCTTCCGTCTCTCCGGGAAAGCCTACGATCACATCGGCACTGAAGGTCACACCCGGCAACGCTTCCCTTGCGCATGCCATATTTTTCAGAACGGTTTCGGCAGTATATCTGCGCCGCATCCGGTTCAATGTTTTCGTACATCCCGACTGTACCGACAAATGAAAGTGGGGAAGCAAATGGGAAAGCGCAGCGGCTCCCTGCACAAAAGAAGGACGCAGCACCGTAGGATCCAGTGAACCCAGCGCAATTCTCCGGATACCGGGAATCCGGTCCACCCTCTCCAGCAGGATTCCCAAATCCACATCTGCAAGATCCTTCCCGTAGGATCCCGTTTCGATCCCGGTGAGGATCACCTCACAGCAGCCCTTTTCTGCGATAGCAGTCGCCTCCGACACCACACGGTCGGCGGGCTTGGAGCGCACCCGTCCCCGCGCCGCGGGAATAATACAATATGCACACCGGTTTTCGCAGCCGTCTTCAATTTTTATATAAGCCCGGGCACGCCGGGGAGAAGCAATCCGCAGTCCGTCATAGGATGCGACCCGTATGTCGGAAACAGAAGATACATCATATCCGCCGGATACCAGCGCCTGGGCAATATCTGCAATTTTATCCTTGTCCCCGTTGCCCACCACGGCAGACGCGCCAAGTTCAGCGGCAATCTCCGGGGAAACCTGGGCAAAGCAACCGGTAACAATCACAGCAGAATCTGCGGCGGCGCTCACAGCTCTACGGATCAGCTGCCGGGATTTCCGGTCGCTTTCCGCAGTCACCGTGCATGTGTTGATAATGATTACATCGCTGTTCTCACCGTATGGTACCAGCGTAAAGCCTCGGGCTGCAAGCTGTTCGCCGATCGCATCGGATTCATATTGATTCACTCTGCACCCAAGGGTGCAAACAGAAGCTTTCATGCAGTTGGATATCCAAGCCTTTCCTGTAGTTTTCTCATTAAGACTTTATATAGTAAACACTGATCAAAGTATAGCACGCCTGTCGGGTTTTGTAAAGAAAATACCGAAAGCAGGGGCAGATTCATGCAATTTGTGGAAAAAGAGACTTGAAAAGGCACAAAATGCCGTGTATAATAGAAAAAGAAGCATGTCCAACAAAATAATACTACTATAAAATTTCTTTGCGCAATGCGCTGAAAGAGGAACGATATGGGAACACTGCATGTTATTGATCATCCTATGATTATGCATAAACTGACGCTGATGCGGGACAAAGATACCGGAGCAAAGGATTTCCGCCAGCTGCTGAATGAGATTTCCATGCTTATGGGCTATGAAATTACCAGAGATCTGCCCACAGAGGATGTAGCGATCGAAACCCCGGTGGCGCGTATGGCCGCAAAGAAAATTTCCGGCAAAAAGCTTGCCATTGTTCCGATTCTGCGGGCAGGGCTTGGTATGGTCGACGGTCTGTTGAGTCTGATCCCCGTTGCAAAGGTGGGGCATATCGGTCTGTATCGGGATCCCGACACCCACACCCCTGTGGAATACTACTGCAAAATGCCCCCGGATATCAGCGAACGTATCGTGATTCTGGCAGATCCCATGCTGGCGACCGGCGGAAGTGCAGCCGATGCAATCACTATGCTGAAAAAGCGGGGCTGCACCAACATCAAGCTGATGTGCCTGGTAGGCGCACCGGAAGGTGCCAAGGCTGTTATGGAACAGCATCCCGATGTAGATATTTACATTGCAGCAATGGATGAGCGTCTCAATGAGCACAAATATATCATCCCCGGTCTGGGCGACGCAGGCGACAGACTGTTCGGAACCAAATAAAAACTGACCCGGCAGGGGACAGGGATGCCCTGTCCCCTGTTTTATTCCGGTCAAACCATAGGAAAGGAACCTGTATGCTCCGCATTATCCTGAATAAAAACGACGGCGGGCAGCGCCTGGACAAATTTCTGCAAAAGACGCTGAAGGGTTTGCCGACCGCTTTGATGTATAAATATATCCGCAAAAAGCGGGTGAAGGTGAACGGAAAACGGGCGAAGGAAAACCAGATCCTCTGTGCCGGCGACTGTATCGAACTGTATATCCCCGACGAGTTTTCCAAAAATGAAGCGGACACCTCCGAACTGGATCGGGTTCGCGCCGTGCCCCGAATCGTATATGAAGATGAAAATATTATAATATGCGACAAGCTTCCCGGGATTCTGTCCCACACAGGGGACAAAAACGAACAGGGTTCCGGCAAAATCCCCGAGCGGGACACTCTGATCTTTATTTTACAGGCATATCTGTATCACAAAGGGGAATATAATCCCAAAGATGAAGCCTCCTTTGCCCCCGCCCTGTGCAACCGGATCGACCGGAATACCGGCGGCATCGTCATCGCCGCCAAAAACGCCGCCGCCCTGCGGGAAATGAATCGGCTGATCCGGGAGGGACTGTTAGATAAACGATATCTGTGCGCAGTCCATGGAAAGCCAAGACCGGAAAAAGCTGTCCTGGAAGGATATCTGTTCAAAAACGCAAAAACAAAAACGGTCTCCGTTTCAAAAACCCCCACCCGGGGCGCAAAGCCGATCGTTACCGGATACCGCACCCTATCCTATAATCAAGAGTATGACCTTTCCCTGCTGGAAATCCGCCTGGAAACAGGACGCACCCATCAGATCCGTGCCCATATGGCATGGGCGGGACATCCCCTGCTGGGGGAAGGTAAATACGGACAGAACAAGCAGGATCGCGCCCTTGGATTTACCCATCAGGCGCTGTATGCCTATCAGATAACCTTCACTGTACCGGACGGTCCCCTGGCATATTTAAGCGGCAAAACCTTTTGTGCCGACAGGGAAAATATCGGTTTTCTAAAATTATTTTCATGGAGAAACAGGTCTTGAAAACATCTGACGCAATCACATCCCTGAAAAAAACACGGCGCATGCCCGTGTTTTTCCTGTATGCCCTGTGCGGATGTCTTACTGCTCTTCCCATGGTCTTTCCCATGCTCTGGTTTCTCAGCTGGCTTACCCCCGCCCCCGTTTTCGCCGCCGTTTTTTTCGCACCAGTGCCGGCAAAGCATCCCCTGCGGCGCGCATGGAGCAGAGGACTTTCTTTTTTCTACTGCTACGGGCTGATCGTCTTTTACTGGTTTATCGAGCTGTATCCTCTGGATTTTGCAGGGCTGGATAAATGGGGGGCGCTGGCCGTCATATTGGTGGCATGGTTTGGCCTGCCCCTTCTGCAAGGGATATTTTCGGCATTTCTCTTTTTATGTCTGCACCTGCTCAGAGAAAAATGTACAAGATCCCGTTTCCGCAGCACGCCGATTCTCCTGCCCCTTTGCGCCGCCGGCTTGTGGATTCTTTTTGAATGGATACAAACCCTGACATGGGCTGGAGTCCCCTGGGGCAAGCTGGCGCTTACCCAATGCGGTTGGCTCCCCCTCGTGCAAAGCGCGTCTCTCCTGGGTTCTTACACCGTCAGCTTTCTGATCATACTGACCGCTTCCCTTTTGTCCTTTGCATTGTATTATTTAAAAAATGCAACTCCAAAACGCGCCGCCGCATTTACCGCTGCCGCTCTCTGTGTGTTCGGCTCCAACGCCGTATACGGCGCGCTCCGCTGCGCACTGTATCAACCGAAAGGCGAGCAGATCACGGTCGCTGCCGTGCAGGGGAATATTTCCTCCTCGGAAAAATGGGACGAAAAAACAAACAGCACCTTAGACGTCCATAAAAAACTGACGCTGGAAGCAGCCGACGATGGCGCGGATTTGATTCTGTGGCCGGAAACAGCACTGCCGTATGTATACAGCACCGGCGGCAAGCTGGACGTC
Organism: uncultured Clostridia bacterium; assembly: GCA_947652805.1. Classification (GTDB taxonomy): domain Bacteria; phylum Bacillota; class Clostridia; order Oscillospirales; family CAG-272; genus Avispirillum. The sequence continues at coordinate 14,098 of CANTEM010000006.1, forward strand.
TATCTGACCGATTTGGCAAAGGAAGCCGACGTTCCCATTTTTGCAGGATTTTTCATCCAGGATAAGGAACGCCGTCTGTACAATGTAATCGGTCAGGCGGAGCCGGACACAGGTGTGGGGGACACATTTTATAAAAAGCGCCGGCTGGTTCCCTTCGGAGAATTTGTACCCATGCGCGAGCTGGTGATGTTTCTGATTCCGCCCCTCTCCCAGTTGTCTGCCCTAGATAATGATGTAACGCCGGGAGACAGTCCCGAATTGTTTGAAACGGCATACGGGAAAATCGGATCCGTCATCTGCTTTGATTCCATTTATGAAACGCTGATTTTGGACAGTGTGCGTGCCGGAGCAAACCTGATCTGCATTTCCACAAACGATTCCTGGTTTGGAGATTCCGCCGCCGTATACGAACACAATTCCCATGCAAAGCTACGGGCGATCGAAACGGGTCGATACGTAGTGCGTGCAGCCAACACAGGGATATCTTCGATCATCACTCCTACCGGAAAAGTAACAGAAAGTCTGCCGCCCCTTGCAGAAGGCTATATTTTGGATGATGTTTATATGATCTGCGACCATACCCTGTATACCATGCTGGGCAATATTCTCGTTCTTGCTGCCGGCGTGTATATCGCCGCACTGCCGCTATGGCCTGCCAAAGACAAAAGGAAAACGGAGAATCCATCATGACCATTCAGATTGATGCAGCCATTGCAGGAAAAACCATCCGAGAATATCTGCGCAATGACCTTGGCTATTCCGGCGGCATGCTGAAGCGGCTGAAGTTTATGGACGGCGGAATCACGGTGAACGGCGGATTCGTTACAGTACGGTATGTACTCAGAGAGGGGGATGTGCTTGCGCTCGCATCGGAGGATCGGGAGGAGGACACCTGCCCCTATATGATCCCGGTAGATCTCCCAATCAAAATCGCATACGAAGACGAACACATCACCGCCGTGGACAAGCCCCCGGCCATGCCGGCGCATCCTTCCCACGGTCACCGGCTGGACACTGTGGCAAACGCCCTCGCCTTCCGATATGCAGGCGCGCCCTTTGTGTTCCGCCCGGTGAACCGGCTGGACGGAGACACCAGCGGTCTCATGCTCACGGCGCGCAGCCGACTTGCTGCCTCCAAAATGTATCAGCACATGATCGCGGGAAACATCCGCAAATTATATATTGCCATTCTCTGCGGCACGCCAAGCGCCCCCGCAGGAGAAATCCGTTTTCCCCTTTGTCGCTGCGGGGACAGCATTATCATGCGGCGGGTTGCCCAGCCGGAAGATACAGATGCAAAAGACGCCTGCACCCTGTACCGGGTGCTTGCAGAAAATGAAACCTATTCCGTTGTTTTAGCTGCGCCCATTACCGGACGAACCCACCAGCTCCGGGTACATTTTTCCGTAGTAGGATGCCCCCTTGCTGGAGATACTATGTACGGTGGACAGGACACGGATATCAGTCGACATGCACTCCACGCAGTGCACCTGTCTTTTCCTCATCCTGAAAAGGCTGAAACCGTTTCCCTGTATTCCCCCCTGCCGGAAGATATGGAAAAGCTTTGTCCTATGGAAAAAAGTGCTTTAAAACAGGCAGTACTTCTGGAAGCAGACCGATATTTTGCAGACGTGAGGTCAGATTATGAAAAATAAAATCAAAAAATATGTGCCTGCTGCTGCGATCGTTTTATTTATCCTGTTCGGCTTCTGCGTTTTGCTTCAAATCGCTTTTCGTGCATCCCCCACCTTTGCCGATTTTTACAACCGGTATATAGGCGGTATCTTTCGGATCGTTATGGCGAAAGCCACCGACTGGATCCCCTTTTCTCTGGCGGAAGGACTTCTGTATCTGGCGCCGGTAGTGGTAATTGTATTTTGTGTGAAACTGTTTCAAAATATCCGGGGCGAAACCCGATATTTTGTCCGCTGTGTCTTTGGACTTTTATCCGTTCTGACTACAGTAAATTCTATTTTTGCGCTGAATTTTGCGGCAGGCTATCACGGCGCTACCCTGGCAGACAAATTACATCTGGAGGATCGGGCAGTTACCGCCGAGGAATTGTACGACACAATCTCCATTGTGATCGATGAACTCAACGCAGCGGCAGCAGATGTAACCTTTTCTGCCAACGGCAGCTCCCATATGCCCTGGAATTACTTCGAGCTGTCCGATGTACTTTGCAATGCATACAAGCCTTTATACGACAAGTATTCCTTTCTCACCCCTCTGGACAGTAGTATCAAGCCCCTTGTGATCAGCCCACTTATGACATACACTCACATTTCCGGCGTATACACCTTTTTCACTGGAGAAGCCAATCTGAACACCAACTATCCGGATTATGTGTGCGCCTATTCAGCCGCCCATGAGCTAGCGCATCAGCGGGGCATTGCAAGAGAGGATGAAGCCAATTTCATCGCTTTCCTTGTGTGTACCGGTGCAGAGGAGCCCTATCTCCGTTACAGTGGGTATCTTTCCATGTACAGCTATCTCTCCTCCGCCCTTTATCGTGCGGATCCCGCCCTGCATGAACAGGCAATTTCCACACTGGATGCGTCCGTGCGGGGAGAGCTTGCCGCTTACAGCATCTTTTTCGACAAATACCGTGAAAATGTGGCGTCCAAGGTTTCCGACACTGTAAACAACACCTATTTGCAAAGTCAGGGAACTGCCGGTTCCGTAAGCTACGGTATGGTGGTGGATCTGGCAGTGTCCTATTATCTGGACAAATAGTTTTTTCGATATAAAATCGGATTTTCCGACCCGTTCCACCGTCACATTTTGTAAAATTAGCGGCACATTTCCGTGTCTCACTGCATAAACTGTCTATTGAAAAGCGCTTGACCGATTTGTTTTCTTTTTGTGTATTTTACATATTTTCTCCCTTGATTCAAATGCATATTTTATACTCCGTGTACAACAATAGAATTAGAATGTAAATTATCCGGAAAAGCCCTTCCCTTTTGCGGGGATATCTGGTATAATTGTTAATAATTAAACTTAACGAATATGCACATTTATTATATAATTTCGGCATTTGCAGCAAATGCACTGTATACACAGGTTGGCCTGGCGCCAAAAAAGAGCCCCCGGGGCTTTTCATGAAAGGAATTCACCTTCAATGGATAAAATAATAATAAACGGAGGCGTGCCGCTGCGCGGAACGGTCGAGGTCGGCGGTATGAAAAACGCTGCGCTCCCCATTATTTACGCATGCGTTTTGATTGAAGATAAATGTATTATTGAAAATATACCGAACGTGCGCGATGTATCTCTTTCCCTGGATATTCTGCGGGATATGGGCGCATCGGTAAAAACAATCAATAAAAGCACGGTAGAAATCGACTGCACCGGTGTGCGTCAGGGAACCTCAAAGGTAGAACAGGTACAGAAGATCCGCGCATCCTATTATCTTCTGGGTTCCGAGCTGGGACGCTTCGGAAAAGCCCATGTGGCATATCCCGGCGGATGCGATTTTGGCGGACGGCCCATTGACCAGCATATCAAAGGCTTTGAAACCCTTGGCGGCGTTGTGAATACGGAAAGCGGTCATGTGGATGTTACCACAGAAAACGGTCCCGTTGGCGCCAACATTTTCTTTGACGTTGTTACCGTAGGCGCTACCATCAATGTTATGCTTGCCGCTGTTCTGGCAGAAGGCACCACGGTAATCGACAACGCGGCAAGAGAACCCCATATCGTTGACCTTGCAAACTTTCTGAACACCTGCGGCGCAAAAATCACAGGCGCCGGTACCGATGTTATTAAAATCAAAGGCGTAAACAAGCTCCATGGCTGTACTTATGCCATTATCCCGGACATGATTGAAGCAGGTACCTTTATGGTTGCCGCTGCCGCTACAGGCGGATGCGTAAAAATCACCAATGTGATTCCCAAGCACTTGGAATCTGTATCTGTAAAGTTAGAGGAAGCCGGCGCAACCGTTGACGAATTCGACGACGCAGTTGTGGTAACAGGTCGTTCCATTGTCCGCAAAACCAATCTGAAAACTCACCCCTATCCCGGATTTCCTACTGATATGCAGCCTCAAATGGCGGTACTCCTTTGCCTGGCAAACGGAGTAAGCTACGTTTCCGAGGGCGTATATGAAAAACGCTTCCGCTATGTGGAAGAACTAATCAAAATGGGCGCCACCATTAAAGTGGATGGGCGCACAGCCGTTATTGAAGGCGGCAAGGAACTCAGCGGTGCACCGGTTATTGCAGTGGATCTGCGGGCAGGCGTTGCCATGGTAATCGCCGGACTGGTGGCACAAGGCACCACGGAAATCTCCGATATACATTTGATCGAGCGGGGATACGACGATGTTGTGGGCAAGCTGCGCAGCCTGGGTGCAGAAATCAAACGGGTCAGCGCACCGGATCCGGAAGAATCAGAACTGATAAAAAAGGCAAACTAAATCTGCAAAACCTTGTAGATTTCAGAATATAAACAAAATAAGAAAGGGCAAAAACATGGAAGTTACAAGAGAAACTGTAATCGGCGATGTGCTCGATTACGATATTGAAACAGCACAGTTCTTTATGGAGATCGGCATGCACTGTCTGGGCTGCCCCCACTCCAGAGGAGAAAGCATTGAAGACGCCTGCTCCGTTCACGGAACAGATCCTGACCAGCTTGTTGAAAAAATCAACAACTACCTTGCTGAAAAGCAGGCTTAAACGAAACCCGCCAGGCAGGGCGGCGGATATTCCGCCGCCCTGTTTTCACATTATGTATGGAAAGGCATCCTCCCTATGACACATCCATTCAAATTACCGCCGCTGGATGAACGGCTCTCTGCCGCCGCGTCCCTTGTACGGAACGGCGCTGTAATCGCCGATATCGGCACAGATCACGGATATATTCCAATCTCCCTGCTGCAAGAGGGAAAAATCCGCGCCGCTGCTGCATCGGATATCCGTTCCGGTCCCCTGAACCGGGCAATTGCGAACGCAGAAAAATACGGTATGACAGAAAAAATCCGTTTTTTTCTTACAGATGGTCTGCAAAACATCCCCCTTTCCGATTTAGGCGTGACCGATATTATTATCTGCGGTATGGGCGGAGAACTGATTTCCGAAATTTTGTCTGCATGCCCGTATGTCCAAAACGAAAACATTCGGCTGATCCTCCAGCCCATGTCTGCGGTGGAAGCCCTGCGTGGGTATCTTGCAGACAACGGCTTTTCCATTACGGAGGAACGGCTTGCACATTCCAATCACAAATTGTATCAATGTATCGCCGCCCAATACGACGGAACTACCCACGCATATACGCCGGCACAGCTATTGCTGGGGAAACGGATTATAGAGCGGGGCACGGCGGATCCCCTCTTTGCTCCCCTGCTGGAAAAATATATCGGGAAAACACAGCGAGAGTACGCAGGCAAGCTGCGGGGCGGCGCAAACGCAGAGCAAACCCAGATGTTGCTGCATGAGCTTTTGCAAATTGCCAAAGAGAAAGGATTCGATCGGGATGAACATACAAAAATTTTGTGAGGCGCTGGACAAGCTGTATCCGCGGTCCTTATCCTGCCCGTGGGACAACGACGGTCTCATGTGCTGTACCAACCCTATGGCGGAAGTAAAAAAAGTATTGGTCGCCTTGGATGCTACCAGCCGCGTCCTCGCATATGCGGCAGAAAAGCAATTTGATCTGGTACTCACCCATCATCCGCTTTTGTTCCGGGGTCCGAAAACCATTTCCCCGGATACTGCGGTAGGCAGCAGAATTATTGCCGCACTGCAAAATAATCTAACAGTCATTTCTCTGCATACCCGGTTAGACGCAGGAGAAGGCGGGGTGAACGACTGCCTCGCCGCAGTGCTGGGTCTTGCAGGTTCCCTGGAAGCCTTCGGAGACGCTGAAAGCCCCACCCTGGGACGAATCGGCATGACAGATATTTCCGATGCAGCCGCCTTTGCCGCCCATGTAAAAAAGGCGCTGGAAGCGCCAGCCGTATGTGTATACGGATGCCATCCCGTCCGGCGGGTCGCCGTATGCGGCGGCAGCGGCGGGGATCTGGTGCTCCCTGCCCTCCTTGCAGGCGCAGACACGATTGTTACCGGAGAATGTGGCTATAATACCTGTATCGACAGCGCAGAGGCAGGCATCAATGTAATCACCGCAGGACATTTCTACACGGAAAATCCTGTTTGCCGCCGGCTCGCCCAGCTTGCAAAGGAAATTGCCGGCGCACAGACGGAAATCATTTCCAGTGATAGCGGAATATCAATTTGATTATTATAAAAGGCTCCCCTTGGGGCACCATCCATAAGGAAGGTGCCCTTGAATTTTAATATTGTGGATTTTGGTGTCAAGATCCGATGCTCGCTATTCCTATGGACAGCAGCTTTCTATATGTCGTTTCACCTAAATGTCATTCCAACATCGCCATATATTCTTTTTATTTCCTTATACTTTGAATTAATTCAAAATATTTCTTGTAGGAAAGGACATTAACACCGTGAGATTATAAATACCACAACTGTTAAAGCATTCATTAGCTGAATTTTTACAAGTTACCTCCTTGCTGGAACGCCACCGCCCCGCATACCTGCGGCAACTTTGATGGTGGAGAAGTCCGCCCGGTTAAATTTACGGACACACAGCACAAAGAAAAAGGCGCCAATCAAAACGGTAATAGCCAGTCCCATCAACGGCGTAATGACAAATCCTCCAAGGTCGAACGCTATGCCCTGTTTCACCAGTTCCTCAGTTGTCGGCGTGTGCGCGCCCAAAGCAATATAACGGAAAATCGAGGTCGTATAGGTCAGAGGATTCAGATAGACGATGGGCAGGAGAAAACCGGGTATGATGGTAGTGGGAATATATGCGCCGGAAACAAAAGTCAGGGGCATCATAATCATGGAGCTAAGAGTCTGAAAGAGGGGGGAGTTCCGTGAAACGGTTGCCAAAAACAGACCGATGGCGCTGAATGCCATAGCGGAAACTAACATGACCGCAGTCAGAAGCAGGATTTGCAGGACGCCTACCCGCAGTCCAAGCACAATGCCACAGATCATAGTAACGACGCCTTGCAGCGTGGCGATGACCGCCCCCGACAGAATGTGTCCCATAGAAATCTGTGTTCGCGCGATGGGCGCTACCAAAACCTCTTTCATATATCCGCTGGAAATATCGGATAGGATATCGGAGGAATTATTTACGCTGACCTGAAACACGCTCATGATGATCACGCCGGAAATCAAGTAAGGCATGGGCGAGTCAAGGCCGCTCATGGAGGATTTCATCAGAAACGAAAACATCACCAGCATAAACATGGACATAAAGAGTGATCCAAATACCCGTCCCTTACTCCTGATATAATTCAATAAATTTCTTTGTACAATTGCTGTAATCGGGTTCATCCTTCTCGAATCTCCTTTCCCGTAATCGCAAGGAACACTTCGTTCAGCGTCCCGTTTTTCACTTCAAAGTCTGTGATTTCGTCCCTATGTGCTGATAAAATTTCCAGAGCCGCAGGAGCTTTCTTCGTGTGGAACATCAGCTTGTTCCCATCTTTCCTATAGGAAACCTCTCGTTCATGCAATGCTGCCTCCAATGGTTCGACTCGTGTACAGACAACATCGACTTCTATTCCCGTATATAGGCGTTTTAGATTCTCTGGCGTATCATGAGCAACAATCTTTCCGTGATCCATAATGACGATTTTTGAACAGCCCCCCGCTTCATCCATATAGTGGGTAGTCAGAAAAATTGTCATATTTTTCTGCTTTTGAAGCCGCTGGATATATTCCCACACATTCGCTCTGG
>CANTEM010000007.1 GCA_947652805.1 uncultured Clostridia bacterium
CACGTATCGTTCTTTTGAGTCTTGCGGCGGTTCTGATTTTCTCCATGGTAAGCTGCACGAAGGAGGATCCCGGTCATAGTGATGACCGGGAAACGTCAGGGACAGAGCCTGCGACTACAAGTATCGAAGAGAATCTGACAGCCACAGAAACAGATATTATCATCCATCCCGGGGAGTGGGCACTGCCTGGTACATTGACTTTGCCCGGTGGAGAAGGGCCGTTTCCGCTTGTTATTTTTGTCCATGGATCCGGTCCCTGTGACCGGGATGAAACAGTGGGTAAAATCAAGCCGTTTAAAGATCTTGCCGCGGATTTGGCGAAGCAGGGAATTGCTACTATCCGTTACGATAAACGTACCTATCTGTATGCATCCAAAATGGCGTCAGACGTGCATCTAACCGTACAGGAAGAGACGGTAGAAGACGTGCTGCATGCAGTTGCATACGGAAAGTCGGATAAAAACATTGACGCCGATCATATATTTGTGGCTGGGCACAGCCTGGGCGGGTATCTGATTCCGCGAATTGATCAGGCAGATACGGACGGAGATATCGCAGGATATATTTCCCTTGCAGGATCAGCGCGCCCGCTCATGGAGCTGATGGCAGAGCAAACGGAGTATATTCTCTCCGTGACGCCGGGCGTTTCAGAAGCAGATCGCACAGCACAGCTTGGACTTATCGCAGATGCGCGTACGGCGATTGAAAATCTCACAAAGGCAGACGCAGGAAGCAGTGCTGTGATTATGGGAGCCTGCCCCAGCTATTGGCTGGATCTGGCGGATTATGCGCCCGCGCAGGAAGCCAAAGCGGTAGAGAAGCCGATGCTGTTTCTTTGGGGTGAGCACGATTATCAAGTAACAGCAAAGGATTTTGCCCTTTGGAGGGGCGCTCTGGAGGAAAGGGAAGATGTATCTTTCAAGCAGTACCCGAAATTGACGCATACCTTTACGTCTACAGAAGAGATGGGAAAACCGGAAGATTACCAGACCTTTGCGAATGTAGATCCTGTTGTGGCAGAAGATATCGGCGCATTTGTACTGGGACATACCCGGTAAAAACTGTACCCCAAAGCCCCTTAGTAAAAGGGGGCATTGCGCAGTCTCACACAAACGAAAAGCCTCCCCCCAGCAAAGGGAGGTGGCACGCCGCAGGTGTGACGGAGGGATTGTTCCCTATCATTTTAAATAATCTGCAAATCGGTAGTCTATGCAGACAATCCCCCACCCGCTACGCGGGGGCCCCCTTTACACAAGGGGGCCTTTTATTTGGAGAGTACCGCTTCACTGCCTCTCCCTTTGCTGGGGGGAGGCTTTTCATTTGTTCTTAATAAACCAAACCACCCCGCCGGTAGGCGGGGTGGTTTTCTGATTCCTTATATTCTTGCAACGCCGCTGTCCCGTGCAGCCTTTGCTACCGCTGCGGCTACTGCCGCGCTTACAGACTTATCCAATGCGGAAGGAATAATATAGTCTGCGTTCAGCTCGCTTTCGGGAATGCTGTTTGCAATCGCATATGCGGCTGCAATCTTCATTTCATCGTTGATATCCGATGCGCGCACATCCAGAGCGCCCCGGAAGATACCCGGGAATGCCAATACGTTGTTGATCTGGTTGGGGAAGTCGCTGCGTCCGGTTCCAACGATTGCTGCGCCTGCCTTCTTTGCCAGATCGGGCATGATTTCCGGCGTGGGGTTTGCCATGGGGAACAGAATGGGGTTTTCGTTCATGCTTGCAACCATTTCTTCGGTTACGCAGCCCGGTGCGGATACGCCGATGAATACGTCCGCGCCCACAAGAACTTCAGCAAGGGTGCCTTTTTTGCACTGGAGATTGGTGATTTCCGCCATTTCCTCTTTTTCTTTGTTCAGACCCTCGCGACCCTTATAGATCGCGCCCTTCCGGTCGCAGAGGATTACGTTTTTCAGACCCATGGAGATCAGCAGACGGATGATTGCAATACCTGCCGCACCAGCGCCACTGGTAACAACGGTGATATCTTCCAACTTTTTGCCGCACAGCTTCAGCGCGTTGAGCATAGCAGCCAGAGTCACCACTGCGGTACCGTGCTGGTCGTCGTGGAAAATCGGAATATCGCAGGATTCCTTCAGTCTGCGTTCGATTTCAAAGCAGCGGGGAGCGGAAATATCTTCCAGGTTTACGCCGCCGAAGCTGCCTGCAAGAAGCTCTACCGTGCGGACGATTTCATCCACATCCTTGGAGCGCACGCAAAGGGGGAATGCATCTACATCGCCGAACGCCTTAAACAGGGCGCATTTGCCCTCCATAACGGGCATACCTGCTTCTGGTCCGATATCGCCCAGACCCAGAACGGCGGTGCCGTCTGTTACAACTGCTACCAGATTTGCCCGGCGGGTCAGTTCGTAGCTCTGATCTACGTCCTTCTGGATTTCCAGACAGGGCTGTGCAACGCCGGGAGTGTATGCGAGAGATAGATCGTCCCGGGTTTCCAGGGGAGCGCGGCAGACAACTTCAATTTTGCCCTTCCACTCTCCGTGCTTTTTCAGGGATTCTTTTGCGTAATCCATTTTTTATACTCCTTTGAGAATGATATATTTCAATAAGGCGCGGTGGCGCTGTTATTTAAACTTAAATATCCAGAGAATCAATGACAGACCGGAGCGCAGCGGCGCTGTTTTCGATCTGCTTTTGTTCAGATTCTGTCAGAGGGGATACAATAGACTGGGTAACGCCGTGGGCGCCCACTACATTGGGAATGCTCAGGCATACATCATGCAGTCCGTACTGTCCGTCCAGCAGGCTGGATACGGTAAGGACAGATCCGGTATCCCGGATAATGCAGGCGCAGATGCGGGATACGGCAAGGGCGATTGCATAATAGGTAGCGCCTTTTTTTGCAATGACCTTTGCGCCGGCGGTGCGCACATCCTCTTCAATATCTTTCAGCTCCGCTTTGCCGCACTGGTTATGGTTTTTACAGATTTCCAGACAGTATTTATCCATAGGAATACCGCCCATAGTGGCAAGAGACCAGGGAATCACGGAAGTGTCGCCGTGCTCGCCCAGCACGTATGCGTGGACGTTTTTCGGATTCAGTCCCACATGCTCTGCCAGACGGGAGCGCAGGCGGGCGGAGTCCAGGGTTGTGCCGGAACCGATTACCTGAGAGGGTTTCAGACTTGTAGATTTTATAATCGCATATGTAATAATATCCACAGGGTTGCTGACTACTACATATACTGCGTTGGGTGCGTAGGGAATTACCTGAGGCATCACCTGCTTGATGATATTTACATTGCCCTGTGCCAGGTCGATCCGGGACTGTCCCGGCTTTCTTGCAGCGCCTACGGTAACGATGACGATATCGGCGTCCTTGGCATTTTCATACTGTCCGGCATAAATGCTAACCGGCGGACAGAACGCGGTTCCCTGAATGATGTCCATTGCTTCGCCCCGGGCCTTGTCGTTGTTTACGTCAATCAGTACGATTTCAGAAGCGACGCCCTGAACGGTCAGTGTATATGCGATAGAAGCGCCTACGTTACCGGCGCCGAGGATGACGATTTTTTTTCCCTTATTCATTCGTTTTTCCACACCTTTATAAAAAATAAATGACGATTTTGGTTTATGTTGCGGCGCTGTATGTAAGCAGACGCAGATCGGATTTAAAAACAGCATTTACAGTTGTTTTTCCGTTTGTTTTTGAATAGAAATTCCAAACTTCCCCATTTTAATATATTATACACGAAAGCAGGTGAAAAAAGATAGAGGGAAATATACAAAAATAAAATAAAACAGAGGGAAATATTTGTGAAATATCCCATAAAATAAGGGGTTTCTCTCAATTAGATCAATCATAAAGCCTCCCTTGTGCACCAACTTACTAAGGCTCCCATGTGAGGATCCACTGCGTGGGGGAGTGAAAAGCGGTACCCTCCAAAAAAGGCCCCCTTGTGCAAAGGGGGCTCCCGCGTAGCGGGTGGGGATTGTAAAACTGTCGATGATAGGGAACAATCCCTCAGTCGGCTTTGCCGACAGCTCCCTATGGAGCCACGCAGTGGATCCTCACATGGGAGCCTTATAAAGTTTGTATTACTACGCAACAGACTCTATGGCGGCGGGCTTTTGTTTGCCCAGTCCTCTTTACACAAAGCTTTCTTTATGATAAAATACAACTGCATACTCCATTCAACTTTAAGGATAAATCAAAGGAAAAGAAAATGAAGAAAAGCATCCGGTTCCGTGCTGCCCGGGAAAAAACGGCGGTCCGTAACGTGTTGTTTCTGATCGGGATTTTTTTGACAGCGTCCGCGTTGGGATACCTGTTTGGCAGAATTGGTTTTGATGAAACCAATATTGTATTAGTGTATCTTCTTGCCGTACTGGCAACGGCGTGGCTTACCCACAGCTTTGTGTTCGGTATTTTATCTTCCTTTTTAGCTACGTTCCTGTTCAGCTACATATTTGCCCAGCCGGAATTCACTTTTTTGGTGGATGACGCCAATAATTATATCGTCACCTTTGTGATCATGACCCTCACTGCCCTGATCACCAGCGCGCTTACCTCCCATGCCCGGCAGAGCGAATGCGCCGCCCGGGAAAAGGAAGCCCAGGCGAAAGCGATCTATGCCCTTACCAACCGGCTTACCGGTGCAAAGGATATGGACGATATAGCTGGTGCGGCGGTGGGAAGCATCAGCGTCTGCTTTTCCTGTCAGGCGGCATGTCTTTGCTGCGACAGCACCGGACTGCCTCAGCGCAGCTTTGTGCAGCAAGGGCCGGCAGCATCCCAGGTGCATCGGGAGCTGGAGCAGGATCCGCGCACATATAAAAAGGCGCTGGAAGCAGCCGGAGCGGATTGTCTGAAGGGCAGGGAATTTTACGATTGGCCGATCCGGGGCAAAGAAACCCTTTTGGGAGTGATCCGCATTCCTGCCGCGGCGGGAGCGGCGCTGGGTGATGCAGGCGTGCGCTTGCTGCGTGCCATGATCGAGAGTACCGCTCTTGCTATGGACCGGCACAGGGCGGCAAAGCAGCAGATGCAGTTCCGGGAGGAAACTGCCAAGGAACGGTACAGAAGCAATTTGCTCCGGGCGATTTCTCATGATTTGCGCACCCCCCTTGCAGGGATCATTGGCAGCTGTGAAATGCTTTTGGATATGACCGATCCTTGTTCTCCTCAGTATACAATTGTTACTGATATGCACAAGGAAGCTATTTGGCTCCATTCCCTCGTGGAGAATATTCTCAGCCTGACCCGCTTGCAGGATGGCAGTTTGTCCCTGTGCAAGCAGGTGGAAGCAGTGGAGGAAATTGTCGCCGGTGCAGTACAGCGCATGGCAAAGCGGGCGCCGGAGTGCGTCATTCATGTGGATATGCCGGAGAAGCTGATTCTTGCGCCTATGGATGCAAAGCTCATCGAGCAGGTGCTTATTAACCTTTTGAGCAATGCGGTGCTCCATGCCAATGCAAAGGATCCGGTAGATATTATCGTGTCGGAGGACGCCACCGGGAAAACGGTGGAGTTTACAGTGCAGGATAGGGGCGTGGGGATCGTGCAGGAGGATCTGCCCCATATTTTTGAAATGTTTTATACCCGGGGCAGAGGGCACGCGGACGCCGGTCAGGGAATCGGGCTGGGACTGGCTATATGCAAAACCATCGTACAGGCCCACGGAGGCAGGATCACCGGGGAGAACCGGGAGGACGGGCCGGGAGCAAGATTTACTTTTACACTGCCCGCAGAGGAATAGAAAGGTCGGATTGAGGAATGGAACGGAACAAACCGCTGATTTTGGTTGTAGAAGACGATCGGCAGATTCAGAAATTTATATGCTATGCGCTGGAAAGTGAAGGTTATCCTTATATTACGGCAGGGACGGGGCAGGAAGCGGTCAGCCGGCTGATGTCCGAACAGGCGGAGATCATGCTGCTGGATCTGGGACTGCCGGATTATGATGGACTCAGTATTATAAAAAAAGTGCGCCAGTGGTCGGATATCCCCATTCTTGTGGTGTCTGCCAGAGATCAGGACCGGGAAAAGGCAGCGGCGCTGGACAGCGGCGCAGACGACTATTTGACAAAGCCCTTTTCCACTACGGAGCTGCTTGCCCGGATCCGAGTGGCACTGCGGCATCTGCAAAAGGTGGGAACAGGAAATACCCAGGCGGTTTTGCAGGTTGGCGGACTGCAAATTGATTTGGAACGGCGCTTGGTACATCTGGACGGAGAACAGATTCATGTCACGCCTATGGAATACAGTCTCCTTGCCCTGCTGTTCCGGCATATGGGAAAGGTGCTCACCACTGCATTTATTATAAAGGAGATATGGGGGCCGGCGTACGGTACGGATACCCAGGCGCTGCGGGCGTTAATGGCAGGACTGCGCCGAAAAATCGAAAAAGATCACGCACGCCCCCGGTATATTCTGACAGAGGTCGGCGTTGGATACAGGCTCACAGACGAGTGAGAGGAAAAGGATGCACGAATGTGCAGGTTCCAACCAAATATAAAGGCCCCCTTGTGCCGGAGTTTGCGTTGCAAATCTCCTGGGGCATGTCGCGAAGCGACTGGGGATTGTCTGCATAGGCTGTCGATTTGAAAGTAATGCAAAATGATCGCATAACAATCCCTCAGTCACAGCAAAGCTGTGACAGCTCCCTTTACACAAGGGAGCCTTGTTATCTACAAATTCTCACAGGATTCTCACACAAAACCGATTCTTCTCACACATCACTCACAGTGACTTAAATACAATATGTATGGTTGACAGCACGGCAGATTTTTTCATTGACCGTGCCTTTTTCATGCACGGATATGCCTGGTGTATCCGACCGTACAAGTCTGTGCATATTATTATAATAGAATGCGAGCAATATACCCGGTACTGCCGGTATTTATGGAGTGTATATATGGGATTGTTTGACATGGAAAAGAAGGAAGGCTATACGATCATCGTTGGCTGCGGACGGCTTGGTGCCAATCTGGCAAGCGCGATGTCCGATGAAGGTGCGGACGTACTGATTATTGATACGGATGAAGGTGCTTTTCGCAAGCTTTCTCCTTCCTATGGCGGCATTACCGTGGTGGGGGACGCTACGGATATACAGATTTTGCGGGATGCGGATATCGCTAAGGCAACGGCAGTTGTATCTGTGACAAATAATGACAACATCAATATCCTTGTTGCCCAGATCGCGAAGGAAATGTTCCACATTCCCCATGTAATCGCCCGGTT
Organism: uncultured Clostridia bacterium; assembly: GCA_947652805.1. GTDB lineage: Bacteria > Bacillota > Clostridia > Oscillospirales > CAG-272 > Avispirillum. Next base: position 7,219 of record CANTEM010000007.1, read on the forward strand.
ATACGATCCGGAGCGGGAATGCGTGTATCATGAGCTTGGAATCGACACAATCTGTCCGGCGGTTCTGTCCGCCAAGGAAATTGACAAAATCCTGCATTTGCAGCAGGTGCAGGAGGGCGCACTGTGAAAACACGGATATTTTTAATCGGCGGATTTCAGAAAACCAAGTTTCTGGCAAAATCTCTTCTGAAAAAAGGATATCATGTAACAGCCATCAATAAGGATACGGAAAAATGTCTCGCCATGGCGGAAATCGAAAACCTTACCGTGTTCAACGGCGACGGTACAAAGCCGTTCGTGCTGGAGGATGCGGATGCATATAACGCAGATATCGCCATTGCACTGACGGAATATGATGCGGATAATCTGGTGATTTGTGAGCTTTGCAAAAAGAAATTCCATATCAAAAAGACAGTGGCGCTGATCTCCGATCCGAAAAAGACGGAGTTTTTCTACCGGATGGGCATTGATTCCGTAGTGTGCGCAATCACCGCTGTGGCAAATATTATCGAACAGCAGACGTTTTTGGACGAAATGGCGACCCTGGTTCCCATCGGCGAGGGCAGAGTCAGTATCGCCCAGATCCCTATTGCAGCAACTGCCCCTGCCGTGGGCAAAAAGCTGTGGGAAATCAATCTGCCCAAGGAAGTGATCGTTGGCTGCGTCCTGCGGGGTGAGCAGAGCATCGTGCCCCAGGGTGATACCCGCATCCTTACCGGAGACGTGCTGGTGCTGATTTCTGCCAATAAGCAGCAAATGGCGGCGATAAAGGAGTTGACAGGACGGTGAAACAACTGCTGAACTGGATTGCCGGCGGAAGTATTTACGGTAAGCTCATCCTGCTGGTGGGTGTGCTGCTGCTGTTTCCTCTGCTGGTGCTCCCCTTTTATCCGGACGAGACGGGCTACATACTGTCGTTCGCCCTTCCTGCCACAGTTTCTATCGGAATCGGCGTGATCGTGTGCCTATTGCGGAGACGTCCCCATGATTCCCTGCATGTGTGGCAGTCCTCCATGCAGCAGGGCAGTCTGCCGGTGCTTTTTGCCTGGTGCTACGGAATTGCCGCCGGTGCGGTTCCTTTTGTGATCGGCGAACAGATGGGCGTAGTGCACGCCCTGTTTGAATCGGTGAGCGGCTGGACGACGACCGGGCTGACTGTGGCGGACGTAACAAAGCTGCCCCAGATTTTTTTGTTTCACCGCAGCTTCATGCAATACTGCGGCGGACTTGGCTTTATCATGATGATCCTGCTGCTGGTGGGCGGCAAGCAGGCTGCCAGTCTGTTCAATGCGGAAGGACATCCGGACAGGCTTATGCCCAATATCAAAAAAACATCCCAGACGATCTTTTTACTGTATAACGGATTTTTGGTGATCGGCACTGTTTTATATGTGATTTTTGGTATGTCGGTGTTTGACGCCATATGCCATACCATGAGTGCCCTGTCTACGGCAGGCTTCACGACCCAGGCGAACAGCATCGCAAGCTATGCCAGTTTCCCGATTGAGGCTGTCACAGTTCTGCTGATGCTGATTGGTTCCACCAACTTCGCCGCCCTGCTGCTCCTTGCCAAGCTGAAGCTGAAAAAGCTGTGGAAGATCAGCGAGCTGCGGTTTATGGTAGGTATGCTTGCACTGTTTACGCCCCTTGTAGGCTTTTCCCTCATGGGAGAGGGCATGGGCTTTTGGGAGAGTATGCACCAGTCCCTGTTTGGATTGGTGACGACCTTTACCACCACCGGATATTCCACCATGAATTACGCGGCGTGGCCCCAGTTTGCCGTTGGAATCCTCATTCTGCTTATGATCATCGGCGGAAGCGTCGGCTCCACTGCCGGCGGGATCAAGCTTTCCCGGACGTATCTGCTGCTACGCATCACCTGGATCAATATGAAAAAGCGTTTGTCTCCCACCCGTAGCGTCCGGTCGGAGAATTACTACCGGTTTCAGGGGAAAACCCCTATCGACCATTCTGTGGTAATTGATATTTTCGGATTCATCGCATGTTATATGCTGGTGCTGATTGTGGGCACGCTCCTGGTCACCCTGACGGCGGACTGCTCCCTGTTTGACGCGCTGTTTGAGTTTACTTCCGCACTGGGCACGGTTGGTATATCCAACGGGCTGACCAATCCGGGCACGAATGCCCCCACATTGTTTATTGAAATGGCGGGTATGCTGCTGGGTCGTCTGGAAATCACCATTGTATTTGTAGGAATCTACACAGGTATTGCAAAAGCAAAGCACGCCCTGTCCGGAAAAAAGAAGGCGTGAGAAAAAGGTTTTTGCTCAATAAGAAGGCTCCCTTGTGCTGGAGCCGCTACGCGGATCCTAGGGAGATGTCGTGCAGTCTTGCACAAACAAAAAGCCTCCCATGTGAGGATCCACTGCGTGGCTCCAAGGGAGGTGTCACGGCTTTGCCGTGACGGAGGGATTGTCTGCACATGCTATTGATTTGTTGATTCTGCAAAATGATAATATAACAATCCCCCAGTCGCTTCGCGACATGCCCCAGGAGATTTGCAACGCAAACTCCGGCACAAGGGGGCCTTTTGTCGCCTGTGGAGACTTATAAAATCCGCCTTTTTGTGACAAATATTCCTGCTGGTGCATAAAATGCTGTGTGAGATATGCCAAAAAAATATTTTTGAAGAAAACCTATTGAAATTTTTCATTTTTTGGCGTATAATACGAAATGTTGTATTTATTTTGAAATTTTACGGCATATAAAATGCAAAAATGTGGATGTGAGGAAGTATCGGCATGAATAAAATGAAAGCTATGGAACGGGAAGAATTGCAGGCGTGTCTGAACAGCGCGGCAGAGAAGCTGGCTGCGTGGAAGGAGAAGGGCGTTTCTCTGGATCTCACCCGGGGCAAGCCCGGCAAGGAGCAGCTGGAGCTTGCCGGTCCCATGCTGGAAACGGTAAAGGGAGACGACTGCTTTGCTGCGGACGGAACAGATTGCAGAAACTACGGCAATTTGGAGGGGCTCCCGGAGACACGGGCGCTGTTTTCCTCTGTGCTGGGCATTCCGGCGGATAATATTATCATCGGCGGAAACGCGTCTCTGAATCTGATGTTCGATACCGTTGCAAGAGCGATGTTGTTTGGCGTGTACGGCGGAAAGGAGCCTTGGGGCAAGCAGGGAAGCATCAAATTCCTGTGTCCCAGCCCCGGATATGACCGGCACTTTACCATTTGCCAGACTATGGGAATCGAAATGATCCCGATAGAAATGACGCCTGAGGGTCCGGATATGGATACCGTGGAACGGCTGGTAGCAGCGGACAGCAGCATCAAGGGAATCTGGTGCGTGCCGAAATATTCCAATCCCCAGGGATACACCTATTCCGATGCAGTTGTAGAGCGTATGGCGGCTTTGGAATGCGCGGCGGACGATTTCCGTATTTTCTGGGACAATGCGTATGCTGTTCATGAGCTGTATGAGGAAACCGTTCCTCTTGCGGATATTTTTGCCCTTGCGAAAAAATACGGCAAGGAGGATCAGATTTTCTATTTTGCTTCCACCTCCAAAATCACCTATTCCGGTGCAGGGCTGGCGCTGTTTGCGGCAAGTGACAACAACCTTTCGCAGATCAAGCCCTATCTTTCCGCGCAGACGATCGGCCCGGATAAGATCAATCAGCTGCGTCACGTCCGGTTTTTGAAGGACGCGGAGGGCGTACGGGAGATCATGCGCCGGCATGCAGCCATTGTGCGTCCGAAGTTTGAGGCAGTCATCCGTGGATTCCGGGAAAATCTTACTGGAATTGCCCAATGGACGGAACCCCGGGGGGGATATTTTGTAGATCTGGCAGTGGAACCGGGATGTGCCAAGCGGGTGTATGCCCTCGCATCTCAGGCGGGTGTGAAGCTTACGGACGTTGGAGCTACATATCCCTACGGCAAGGATCCGGCAGACACTCATTTGCGAATTGCGCCTACGTTCCCTTCTTATGAGGAACTGGTGCAGGCGATTGATATTCTGTGTCTTTGCGTAATCCAGGCAACAGCAGAAAAGATTTTGGGTTAAGACAAACAAAAAGCCTCCCATGTGAGGATCCACGCAGTGGATCCTCACATGGGAGGCTTTTTGTTTGGTGATGATCCCCACAAGGGAGGCTTTTTGTTTAGTTGAAATCCTCACATAGGAAGTTTTTTTGTTTACAGTACCTTTTTGTCTGCTCACAGCAGCATTGCCGCAAGACCGATGAAAATCACGACTGAAATGGCACTGCCTGCAAAAAATTGAGAAACGGTATGCCGTTTCATATGCAGGCTTCCCCATAAAACGATAGCGAACAGAACAGCGCCTGCGATCAGGCTGATCCAACCCGTGAAGCAGACCAGCGCCGCTACCGGTCCGCACAGGCCGCAGGCGTGTCCGCTTGCATGAAATCCGAGGGCTTTGTTGATGATCAGAAGCGCCGCACCGGAAAACAGATAGGTCAGATATAATGTAAGCAGGCTGCTGCCTACTCCTGCGAAAATCGCGTACAGCATACTGAAAAGATATCCCGCGTTTGCCATGATCATGGCAAGAATGCGCTGCCCTTCTCTGCCGCGATTGCGAAAAGCAGGAAGCAGGGGCTGGAGGGGATAGGCGGACAGGGGAAGCAGGGTGAATAAGACAACAGTGACCGCATATTCTGCGGGAGAAGCAAATACGCCGCCTGTGAAATATAAAATACTGAACAGCGCGAGGGATAAAATGGGCGCTGTGGTCAGAATTCGGATGACTTTTGCAAAAATATCCGCCCGTCTGCGTCTGCGCCGGATGATATGTCTGCGGCGGATCGCGCCTTCATATACTGTGTTGTTTGTGTTCATAACTGTGCGTTCCTTTCTTTGGATGTAGAATCTGATTTGACTGTACCATAAGTTTTGCCAAAAGTCACCCTACCTAATCAAAGGAGAGGTAGATAGATAAAATCTGCCCGGTAGAGGGGCGGAAAAGTCACTCTACCGATAGTAGAGTTCCCTTGCGGGACGGGGCTTTCAGGTTGCTGTTGACTTCACCGGCGGATCATGTTAGAATATAAAAACAGATTGTATTTTATAGGGAAGGCGGGGAATACCATGGAAGATATTCGCAAAATCGTTGCAGCCAATATTGCCGCGCTGCGCAAAAGTGCAGGGTATACCCAGCTGACTCTTGCGGAAAAATTGCAGTATTCCGATAAAGCGGTGTCCAAGTGGGAATCCGGCGCGTCTATGCCAGACGCCGGCGTGCTCCTCGCCATTGCGTCCTTGTTTGGGGTAACGGTGGATTATCTGCTCCGGGCGGATCATACTGCGGCAGATGTGCCTGCACAGGTTTCCGGCGGGCGGAAGCATCGGCATCGGATCATCTCCCTTCTGTCGGTAGCACTGGTTTGGCTGATCGCTACGGCGGTGTTTGTGTTTCTGACCATTTCTCCGATAGAGGGACCTCTTTGGCTTTCGTTTGTATGGGCAGTTCCCGTGAGCTTTATTGTGGCGCTGGTTTTTAACTCTGTTTGGGGCATTCCTCGGCGCAATTATTTATATATATCCCTGCTGATGTGGACCCTTCTCGGCGCGGTGTATCTCATCTGTCTGCCCCGGAATCTGTGGCTGCTGTTTGTCATCGGCATTCCCGGGCAGATCATTATTCTGCTCTGGGCGGGTATGCAGAAAAAACCGAAGAATCCGTAGCTTTTTTCTTGCATTTGACCCGCGGCTGTGATACAATATTTGGCAGGAATGATTTCCGCATTATTTTCGCTTAATTTGACTATATACAAATAACAGGAAAGGCAAAAAATCATTATGGAAAAAAAAGTTTTAGTAGAAACCAGTGCACGCCACGTCCATCTTACAGAGGAGCATATCGCGATCTTGTTCGGCGAGGGTGCGTCCCTTACCTTTAAGAAGGCGTTGAGCCAGCCCGGTCAGTTCGCATGCGAGGAGCGGGTAACGGTAGTCGGTCCGAAGAAATCCATCGCCAATGTCATTATTCTCGGGCCTGCGAGAAAAGCATCTCAGGTGGAGGTTTCTCTCACAGACGCACGTACACTGGGAATTGCTGCACCGATCCGGGAGAGCGGCGATGTTGCAGGCAGCGGCGCCTGCAAGCTAATTGGTCCCTGCGGCGAAGTGGAACTGACAGAGGGTGTGATCGCTGCAAAGCGGCACATTCATTTCACCCCTGAAAATGCTAAGGATTTCGGCGTGGAGGACAAACAGATCGTTTCTGTTAAGATTACCAATGCAGACAGAAGCACCGTGTTCGGCGATGTAGTAGTTCGTGTAAATGAAAACTTTGCGCCTGCGATGCATATAGATACAGACGAAGCCAATGCGGCATGCGCGTTCGGCGAATGCTGGGGCGAGGTTATCGCGTAACCGGTACATATCCTGCGGCGGTCGCATAGGATATATTGAATCAAAATAAGGAGAACCGGCATGAACAGAATTAAAATCCGCATAGATACTATGTCCGATGTAAGCAAGCTGGTGGCAGTTGCCACTAAGGCAAAGGGAAGAGTGATTCTAACAGACAATACCGATTTCAAGGTAAGCGGGAAAAGTCTTTTGGGTGCGATTTATACGATGGAGTGGTCAGAGGTGTATCTGGAATCCGATGAGGATTTGTACAACGCTTTGTCCGATCTGGTGGTTTAATTCGGTAGGGGAACAGTAACATGTTCCCCTCATTCTTTTTGAGCGGACATATATGAACAGGTACCAACCAAAAGCCCCCCTTGTGCTGGAGCTGCGTAGCAGATCCTTGGGGGAGTGTCGCGGCATCGCCGTGACGGGGGGATTGTCTGCACGTGCTACCATTTTGTTGAACCTGCAAAATGATCGTATAACAATCCCTCAGTCTCCGCTTCGCGGAGCCAGCTCCCTTTACACAAGGGAGCCTTAGACAAATTTAGCATACTACGCGGCTCCAGCTAGGGGAGCCTTGGGCAGTACCCCTCTTGGTGCCCCCCGGCAGATTATATAATAAGGAAGTATCTTATGTTTCATTATAATCATTCCATATGGAAATCAGACGCGTTGGAAATCCCGGGCGTAGCCCACGGGTTTTCTACCAGGGAGGGGGGCGTCAGCACCCTGTCTCATACTGCATCTATGAATACGGGATTCTTCCGGGGGGACGATTCAGAAACCGTCGTCGAAAACATCCGCCTCCTTTGCCGGCATGCGGGGCTTTCCGAGACGGTTGTATGCACCCCGCAGATCCATTCGGATATCATTCGGTATGTGACCCGAGAAAATGTGGGAGAGGGCACCCAGCGGGATGTGCCCTTTTCCTGCGACGGATTCGTTACAGATCAGCCGGGTGTTACCCTCCTTGTGCGGGTGGCGGACTGCGCCCCTGTGCTCCTTGCAGGAGTAACGGAAGCCGGCGCGCCCCTGGTAGGCGCTGTCCATGCGGGCTGGCGGGGCACTGCCGCCGGTATCGCTGCAAAGGCGGTCGCCATGCTGCGGGAGATGGGCGCGGCAGAGGTGCACGCCGCTGTGGGCGCATGCATTCATTCCTGCTGCTATCAGGTCGGCGAGGAATTGCGGGATACGGTGGCAGAGCTGCGGGGCAGAGAGTTTGCCGCTCGACATGTGACCCGGCGGGACGGCGCGCTGTATGCGGACATTGCCGGAATGAACCGGGAACTGCTTCTGGAAGCAGGCGTCGGAGCGGTGGATGTGTGCGGGGAATGCACTCGGTGCAATCCAGCGCTGTATCATTCCCACAGAGCCACCGGCGGAGTGCGGGGAACCATGGGTGCCGTAATCGGGATTTTACGCTGAGGAAAATCGCGAAAAGTCCCGATTTTCCTCTTGACAAGTATCCTCCGATATGCTATCCTATTAAAAGAATCTTTAAGCAGGTACAGCGATACCGTCAAGATTTTTTATATGGAGCATGCCGCAAAGTATTTTGTGGTTTTGTTTTATGCGGGATGATCTTGCCGGGCAAGATCTTTTTTATTGCAAAAATGTGAGAATATAAAAAGAATTCCTTAATAATAGAAACTGAGATGAAGCACAAACAAAAAAAGGCTCCCTTGTGTAAAGGGAGCTGGCTCCGCATAGCGGAGACTGAGGGATTGTTATACGATCATTTTGCAGGATAAGCAAATCGGTAGTATGTTTAGACAATCCCCCCGTCACGGCGAAGCCGTGACACTCCCCCAGGAGATTTGCTACGCAAACTCCAGCACAAGGGGGCTTAACGTGGGTATTTCAAAATTTTATCAGGAGAAACGGGTATGAAAATTGTATTCAAAGACGCTGCAATGTATCAAAACGGTCGGATAACTTCCGGTGATCTGTATTTGTCGGACGGTATGGTTTCCGATCCTTTTCTCCGTCCCGATTTTATCGTTGATGCCAGAAAATATTGTATTTTCCCCGGGTTTGCTGATGTGCATGTACACCTCAGAGAACCCGGATTTTCATATAAAGAAACTATTGCCTCCGGCACTGCCGCCGCAGCCCGGGGCGGCTATACCCGGGTGTGCGCTATGCCAAACCTAAATCCGGTGCCGGACAGCCTGGAGCATTTAGAGGAAGAATTATCCGCAATCCGCCAGGATGCAAAAATCCGTGTGTATCCTTACGGAGCCATTACAGTGGGGCAAAAGGGCGAAACCCTGGCTCCCCTGGAGAAAATGGCGGAGGCAGTTGCCTTTTCAGACGACGGAAAAGGCGTACAGTCCGGCGACAAGATGGAAGCCGCTATGACCCGTGCGGCAGTCCTTGGCAAAATCATCGCGGCGCACTGCGAGGATGAATCTCTCCTGCATGGCGGGTACATCCATGAGGGCGTATATGCCGCCGTTCACGGCCACAAGGGCATCTGTTCCCAGTCGGAATGGGGACCCATTCAGCGGGATCTTGCGCTGGCGAAAAAAACAGGATGTGCATACCATGTCTGCCATATATCCTGCGCTGAGAGCGTGGAGCTGATTCGGCAGGCGAAAGCAGAGGGCGTAAACGTGACCTGTGAGACTGCCCCCCATTATCTTACCTTGTGTGATGCAGATTTGCAGGAGGACGGCAGATTTAAAATGAATCCGCCTCTGCGCAGCCGGAAGGATCAGGAAGCACTGATTCAGGGCGTTCTGGACGGCACAATTGATATGATTGCCACCGACCATGCACCTCATACGGCAGAAGAAAAAAGCAGGGGGCTTGCGGGCAGTATGATGGGTGTAGTAGGCTTGGAAACGGCGTTCCCCGTGCTGTATACCCACCTGGTTCGCCCCGGTATCGTACCACTGGAACGAATCCTGCAAATGCTGTGCGAAAATCCGTGCAGTCGGTTTGGACTGGGTGAGAGCGGAATCATCCCCGGCGCACCTGCGGATTTCACACTGTTTGATCTGGAACAGTTGTACACAGTAGACCCCGCATCCTTTTTAACAATGGGACGTGCAACTCCCTTTGCAGGAACAGAAGTGTTCGGACAGTGTTTGCTCACAGTATGTGACGGACGCATCGTGTGGCGGGACAAGTCCGCTGAAACGATTCCGGCAGATTTATAATACATAAGGAAAGGATAGCTTATGAAACAAGGCCTTTTTGAAATCAAAGAGAATGTCCGGATTGCGCCGGATATGTACGAAATGGCGCTTCAGGGCGATATCAGCGCGGTAACCGTGCCGGGGCAGTTTGTCAATATTACTCTGGACGGATTTTATCTGCGCCGCCCGATTTCCGTGCATGATGTGGACCCGGCGGCAGGGATTCTACGGATCATCTATAAAGCGGTGGGCAAAGGTACGGAGGCAATGGCCTCCATGACCCCCGGTGGAACGTTGGATGTGCTTACCGGACTGGGCAATGGGTTCGATATACAGCGTGCCGGGAAGAATACGCTGGTAATCGGCGGCGGTGCAGGCGCTCCCCCTATGTTCTGGACGGCAAAGGCGCTCCGAGACAGCGGCAGAAACGTAACGGCTGTCCTCGGCTTTAATACAGCGGAAGAGGTTATCTTACAGCAGAAATTTGAAGCAGCCGGGATCCCGGTGATCATCACCACTGCGGACGGCAGTCTGGGTATAAAAGGCTTTGTCACCGCGGCGCTGGCAGACCTTCCTGCACCGGATTATACCTTCTCTTGCGGGCCGGAACCAATGCTGCGGGCTGTATATGACGCGACTGCCTGCGGCGGTCAGTTCAGCTTTGAGGAACGGATGGGCTGCGGATTTGGCGCTTGCATGGGATGCAGCTGCGAGACGAAATACGGCGCGAAACGGATCTGTAAGGACGGACCCGTTTTGGAAAAGGAGGAAATTCTGTGGTAAATCTGCAAACAACACTGTCCGGACTTGTGCTGGACAATCCGGTGATTCCCGCAAGCGGAACCTTCGGATTTGGAGAAGAATTTGCACCTTTGTATGATCTGAATATTTTAGGCTCCATTTCTATCAAGGGAACAACCCAAAATCCCCGGTTCGGCAACCCCACCCCCCGGATTGCAGAATGCACCGCCGGACTGATCAACTCTGTGGGACTGCAAAACCCCGGTGTGGAAAAGGTTGTGACACAGGAGCTTCCCCGGCTGGCGACCCATTATAAAAAGCCTGTAATCGCCAATATCAGCGGTTTTTCCATAGAAGAATATGCAGCGTGCGCCGCACGAATGGATCAGGCAGAGCAGGTGGGGATCATTGAAGTAAACGTAAGCTGTCCCAATGTTCACGGCGGTGGAATCAGCTTTGGTACGGACCCGGCGGCCGCCGCCGCAGTAACCCGGGCGGTAAAGGCTGTGACGGACAAGCCGGTGTATATCAAGCTCACCCCCAACGTAACGGATATCGTGTCTATTGCAAAGGCTTGCGAAGAGGCAGGGGCAGACGGTCTTGCGCTGATCAACACCCTTCTGGGAATGCGGATCGATCTGAAGCGGAAAAAGCCTGTGATCGCCAATAAAATGGGCGGCTTTTCCGGTCCCGCTATTTTCCCGGTGGCACTGCGAATGGTATATCAGGTGTATGAAGCGGTGAAAATCCCCATCATCGGCATGGGCGGCGTGTCTACTGCGGACGATGTGATCGAAATGATGCTGGCAGGGGCGTCTGCGGTGCAGGTGGGCGCGGCAAATCTGGTGAACCCGTGGGCTTGCCGGGATATCATTGAATCTCTGCCCGAGCGGGCGCAGAAGTATGGTATTTCGTCCCTTGCCGAAATCATCGGCGGGGCACATATATAAATTTGGAGGATGAAATGGGAAAAGATGTAATTGTTGCGTGCGACTTTGCAAGCGCACAGGCGTATACGGACTTTTTGGATCTGTTTGCGCAGGAAGAAAGAAGACCTTTTGTAAAAATCGGTATGGAACTGTTTTATGCGGCAGGTCCGGATATTGTCCGCCTGACAAAAGAGCGGGGACATAAAATCTTTTTGGATCTCAAGCTTCACGATATCCCCAACACAGTGGAAAAAGCCATGGCTGTGCTGGCACATTTGGGGGTGGATATGTGTAACCTTCATGCGGCTGGTGCGATTCCCATGATGGAAGGGGCGCTGCGGGGACTTTCCTCTGCCGGAGGAACCCGCCCAATCCTCCTTGCTGTTACCCAGCTTACCTCCACAAGCCAGGAGGTTATGGAACGGGATATCCGGATCCATGAGCCGGTGGAGCAGGTAGTATGCGCCTATGCAAAAAATGCCCAGACAGCCGGACTGGACGGAGTGGTATGTTCTCCCCTGGAAGCAGGTATGGTGAAAGAAACCTGCGGCGCCTCCTTCCTGACGGTAACGCCGGGAGTGCGTTTTGCAGACGGAGACAAGGGGGACCAGGCGCGGGTTACGACCCCGGCGCGGGCGCGGGAAATCGGCAGCGATTACATCGTTGTGGGACGTCCCATTACAGCAGCGGCAGACCCTGTTGCCGCATATAAGCGCTGTGTAGCAGAATTTTGTATGTAAATCAGAAAGGAATGGAAATATATATGAATACAGAAATACAGATTGCGAAAGCTCTTTTGGATATCAAAGCGGTATTTTTCCGCCCGGACGAGCCGTTTACCTGGGCGAGCGGGATCAAAAGCCCCGTTTACTGCGACAACAGACTGATCCTCACTGCGCCCGCAGTGCGCACCCTTGTGGAAACTGCCATTGCCGACGCAGTAAAGACCTATTATCCCCAGGCAGAGGTTCTGATGGGCACCAGCACCGCCGGAATCGCACATGCGGCGATTGCGGCTCATATGCTGGACATGCCTATGGGATATGTGCGGGGCGGCAACAAAGATCACGGCAGACAGAACCGGATCGAGGGCAGACTGGAAGCCGGACAGAAGGTAGTGGTCATTGAGGATCTCATTTCCACCGGCGGAAGCGTGATCGACGTAGTGGAAGCTCTCCGGGAAGCCGGCGCACAGGTGCTGGGCGTTGTAAGCATCTTTACATACGGTATGCAGAAGGGCTTGGACCGTCTCGCCGCTGCAAATGTGGAGAACCACAGTCTCACCTGCTTTGACGCAGTGGCACAGGCAGCAGGGGAAAACGGATATATTGCCATGGAAGATATTGCCCGCCTGATCCAGTTCCGGGACAATCCCGCGGACGAAAGCTGGATGCAGAAATAAAAGGAATACGGAGAGGTTATTCTAATGAGAAGTCTGATCGGTATATTGGATCTTTCCACAGAAGAGATTGATGGGCTGATCCGGGTTGCAGAGGATATTATCGCAAACCCGGACGCATACCGGGAAAAATGCAAGGGCAAAAAACTGGCAACGCTGTTTTTTGAGCCGTCTACCCGTACACGGCTGTCCTTTGAAGCGGCTATGTACGAGCTTGGAGGAAATGTGCTGGGCTTTTCAGAAGCGACCAGCTCCTCTGTGGCAAAGGGAGAAAGCGTTGCCGACACCATACGGACAGTAAACTGCTATGCGGATATTATCGCCATGCGTCATCCCAAGGAAGGAGCGCCTCTGGTAGCCTCTGCAAAAAGTCAGGTTCCTGTGATCAATGCCGGAGACGGCGGACACAATCACCCTACCCAGACCCTTACGGATCTGCTCACCATCCACCGGGAAAAGGGACGGCTCTGCGATCTGACCGTAGGATTTTGCGGGGATTTGAAATTCGGCAGAACAGTGCATTCTCTGATTGAAGCCCTTTCCCGGTATACTGGCATCCGGATTGTGCTGATTTCCCCGGACGAGCTGCGTTTGCCGGAATATATGCAGAATAAGTTGGATAGCCTGGACAACGTCACCTTTACGGAGACGAAGGATCTGGAAGCGGCGATTCCCGATTTGGATATTCTGTATATGACCCGGGTCCAGAAGGAGCGGTTCTTCAACGAAGCGGATTACATCCGTCTCAAAGACAGCTATATCCTCACACCGGAAAAGCTTACCGGTGCAAAAGCGGATCTGTCGATTTTGCATCCGCTGCCCCGTGTGAATGAAATTTCCGTAGCGGTGGACGATGATCCCCGGGCGTGCTATTTCCGGCAGGCGCTGAACGGTAAATTCATCCGTATGGCGCTGATGCTGATGCTTTTGGATATACAATGAAACAGAGAAAGGGGCATACAGATATGCTGGTCAATCCCATAAAGAACGGAATCGTATTGGATCACATCACCGCAGGGCGGGGAATGGAGCTCTACCGGATTTTGAAGCTGAACGAGCTGAGTTGTCCCATTGCGATTATCACCAACGCGTGCAGTCTGAAAATGGATCGCAAGGATATTATCAAAATCGACGGCAATGTGCCGCTGGATCTGGATATCATCGGCTATGTGGATCCGGGCGTGACGGTCAGTACCATACAGGACGGAGACGTGTGTCAGCGGGTGCATTTGCAGTTGCCCGAGGAGATCACCGGCGTGATCCGGTGCAAAAATCCCCGGTGCATCACTTCCATTGAGCAGGAACTGCCCCACACATTCCGGCTGGACGATCCGGAAAACCGTGTGTACCGCTGTATATACTGCGAATCCAAGGCAAAGTAAATCTTTCTGTATCATATACCGTATTTTGGCATATACTATATCTGTACGGGCAGGTCCCGTGGAACAGAGTCCGCTCTGTTCAATAAAACCGCCGCAGGCTGCTGACCACGTTGGGGCAGCCCCGGCGGTTTTTTATGTGGGAGAATATGAAAAGGTTTTTCTGGTTTCCGAAGGCTCCCTTGTGTAAAGGTAGCTCCCGCGTTAGCGGGTGAGGGATTGTCCCTGTATCATTTTAGAGTATCTGCAAATCGACAGTTTTACAATCCCTCCGAGTTTTGCTACGCAAAACCCACCTCCCTTTGCACAAGGGAGGC
>CANTEM010000008.1 GCA_947652805.1 uncultured Clostridia bacterium
AAAAGGCTCCCTTTACTGGGGGAGCCTTTTTGTTTGTGCTTATTTATATTTACGCAAGCAGTGCCTGTACCAGTGCGGGCACTTTTGCATAGTCCTCCTCATCGGGATTCCACAGGGATTTGACTTCCTCCTCCACTACGGCAAATCCGGCGTCCGTCAGCTTTTCCTTTAAAATCTTAACACTCTCACCGCTCCAGCCGTAGCATCCAAATGCTGCTGCTTTTTTATTCTTGAATTTCAGCGACTTAACAAATGCCAGCCAGCCGGTTACAGAGCAAAGAATGTCATTTCCCTCTGTGGGCGATCCCACAGCAATTGCACGGGATTTAAAAATCTCCGTCATCACTTCCGTCTTGTCCGCCTTTGCCACATTGAACACCTTCACCACCGTATCCGGACTCTGCGCCGATATTTCCTTTGCGATCGCATGGGCGATCTTAGCAGTGCCGTCCCACATGGTGTCATAACAAACGGTAACCTGATTTTCCTGATACGTGTCCGCCCATGCAGCATATTTTTCTATAATCTGCATGGGATTTTCTCTCCAGATCACACCGTGGCTGGGTGCGATGATATCAATCGGCAAGCCCATTCCCGCAATTTCCGGAATCTTTTTCGCAACAAGCGCCGCATAAGGATGGAGAATATTCGCAAAGTACTTCATTGCTTCGCTCATCAACAGGCACTGATTTGCCTTGTCGTTAAACAGTTCCTCAACGGCAAAATGCTGTCCGAAGGCATCATTGGAGAACAGAATATTATCTCCGGTCATATAGGTCGCCATGGAATCCGGCCAATGGAGCATCCGCATTTCAATAAACACAAGCTGCTTTCCGCCGCCGATATCCAATGTATCCCCGGTTTTTACTACATGAAAATTCCAGCCCCGCTTGCCGTACTGCCCTTCCAGACTTTTCACTGCGTTCGCGGTACAGTAAATCGGCGTATCCGGAATTTCATCCATCAGTGCCGTCAGCGCGCCGGAATGGTCAACTTCACCGTGATTTGCAATAATATAATCAATCTTGTGCAGATCTATTTCTTTTTTCAGATTTTCCACAAATTCAAACCGATGAGGCGCCCAAACCGTGTCGATCAGAACGGTCTTTTCCTCCTCGATCAGATAGGCATTCTGGCTGGATCCGTTGGCAATGGTGTAATCCTCTCCGTGGAAGGTTTGGAGTTCCCAGTCAATATACCCTACCCAGCTTACGTTGTTTTTGATGTTTCTTTTCATTTTCTATGTTCTTCCTTTCCTGACATGGACTTTGTATCTGCACCGTTATCTTCCCACCATGGTATATAACGGATATACGCTATATTTTCCCCTTCTGATGCGGTTTTACACATGTATGCATATACCTGATCACGTAAAAATGCCTTTTTCCCCCGCAGTCCGCCCGCTCCGCAGATCGGCGCGCTGATCTGCACCGTCATCCCCGGTTTTCTGCAAAACCGGAACAGTCCTCGCCGTCTCCGATATGTAACTGTAGCGGCGGCTACAGGCGCATCCAACTGAGCGGGATATGTGAAGGAGGCATCCCGAAAAGGACGGATACCTGTGTAATAAGGCCAGATGTGCGCCTCAGGGAAAACGGCAATACAGCCGCCTTCTGTAAAGCGTCTGCGAATCACTTCTCTGTACCGCGGCAGTGCGGTAAGCTTCGTGGGAATCGGCAGACATCCCAGAAGCATGACAAGATGCCGCAGTCCCCGGATAGAAACCGCATCTGCACCAGCAACAGTATACACCCGTTTTGGGAAAGCTGCAAGGGGGGCGATAAACACATCCAGCCAGTGGGTGTGATTGCAGTACAGAAAATATCCGCCGGACGACAGCGCCCGCAGCGCCTTCCGGTTTTCAAAACGGATTCCCAGGTATACCTTGCTGACGCAAAACACAATAGGGATCGCAATTAGATAATACAAAAGCCAGCTGCATGTCCGCCAAATCCAGGACTCCCGTATATAGGGAAAATCTGCCCCAACCTCTGCCCTACGGATTGCCATTCCGGCGAAATCATCCTCCAGCAGATTTTTATAATAAATCGTTCTACGCTTCTTTTCTCGCGGCATCGGCAAGCATCCCTTCCATTTGATCCATACACTGATCAAACGCAAACGCCTGTGCATATCCGAGATACTGTCTGCTGCATTCCTCCCGCTCCGTGGGATGCTCCATCCAGTAGTCGATACGCTCTGCAAGGCTTGCAGGATCATTCATTTTAAATAGATTTTCCGGCGTCCGGGCGAAATACCGGGTTGCACTTCTGGGAGAATCTGCAATCACCGGCACCTTTCCACAAGCAATCGCCTCCAGACAGGCAATTGCTTCAATTTCAATTTCTGCCGGGTGGACATACAAATCCGCATAATTGATTACGTCCACCAGCTCGCTCCGGGAATAAAATTCCATAATCGGCATGGAAATGCCCAGCCGCCGTGCGGCTTCCTCTAAGTTTTTCTGCTGGGGTCCTGTTCCCGCAAAAATCAGTTGAATCTGTTCCTTATGGCGGGAGCGTGCCACAGCATTCAGCAGCACCTTATGGGATTTCTCCCGGCTGTACCGCCCGGTGAACAAAATCACAAATTTATCCCGAATCGCCTCCGGCTTCGGCACATCCTTTTTCACAAAGGATGCGTTCACTCCGTTGGAAATAATATAATGATTGGTGGGCCCTGCCGCATCTTCAAAGGTGTCGCAGATAAACCGGGTGGGATAGTGGACGCAGTCGCACCGCCTGTACAAAATCCGGTAGAAAGTTTTATATAGCCACCGGTTCACCCGATCCGCATTCATCAAAAAGAAATGGTTGGATAAATTTTCTGCCTGACAGTGAAATCCTGCCGTCACAGGGATCCCCTTTGCCCAAGCAACCTTTGCTGCGGAAACGCCCAGCCAAAACGGGATCATGATATGCACCACATCCGCCCCGTCAATGGCCTCCTCCAAAATACTCCGGACAGGACGCGCCAACAATACGCCGTTTTTGGCAACGTAACCGTTCAGCGGTCCGAAATTGATGGAGGGAACGATGTAGTAGCCGTCCTCTCCCTTATGCTTTGTACCGGTGCACAGGGCGCGCACCGTATGTCCCTTTGCCTGTAGACTTCGTATTAAATTCATAGCGGCGATCGTAGTTCCGTTGTTCTCTTCTCCAAGCACGTCACAAACAACTGTTACCTTCAAAATCAGTCACCTCAATTTCATATTCCGTCAAAAACCTTTGCCCGCAAAATCGCGGCAGCCTGTGCCGGTTCCGTAATATCCGCAACCGCCTGTTCCATGGGACAGGGGCCGTCTCCTCTCCGATTGATAATCCGATCGGTCAGAGTTTTATATCCATATACAAGCTCTGCATCCTGCAAAACAGACACAGCGCCCTCGCTCATCACTTCGCCGTATACTGCCCGCGCACCGCCCCACACTGCCAGAAATGCCGCAGCGCGACCAACGATCCGGTCAGCAACAATGATATCCCGCAGGGCGTTTTCATCTTCCGCCAGCCAAAGAACCAGTGGGCGGATTCCCTTTTCCCGGGATATCTGTATCTCCTCTGCACGGCACAGCACACAAGTCACATCTCCTGTAAGATATGCCGCCGCCTTTTTTAGACTGCTTTCCAATTTCTCCATCGTTCAGTTTCCTATATCCGTTGGGATCTCTTCAAACTGACGCACCGCTACCGTATACCGGCTGTCCCATGCCTCACGCAGCAGCCCTTCCTTATCCAGACGCGCCTCCTGCTGTTCCACCTTGGCAAGCTCCGGACGGGTTTTGGGATGCCGGGGAGTGAATACTGTGCAGCAATCCTCATAGGGCAGGATCGACGTATCAAAGGTGCCGATCTGCCGGGCGCGTTCCACGATTTCTTCTTTATCCAATCCAATACAGGGGCGCAGCACAGGATAACGTGCCACTGCATCGGTCACGCAGATTGCAGCCATTGTCTGGCTTGCAACCTGCCCCAGACTTTCCCCTGTGATCAGGGCTTTGCATTCCTTTTCATCTGCCACCCGGTTGGCAAGCTCCATCATAAACCGGCGCAGCAGCAAGGTGAAATATTCTTCATCGCAGTTGTCCCGCAGCATTTCCTGAATATGGGTCAGGGAAATCACATGGACCCGGATCTCTCTGCAATACTCGCACAGCTCATGCGCCAGTTCCAGCACCTTCTGCCGTGCCTGCTCACTGGTATAGGGATAACTTTCAAAGTGGAGGGCGTCTATGAACAGCCCACGCTTTGCCATCATGTATCCTGCCACCGGGCTGTCGATGCCGCCGGACAAAAGAAGGAGTCCCTTTCCGCCGGATCCCAAAGGAATACCGCCGGCACCCCGTTCCTGTCCTGCATGGATGTATGCCATTCTGTCCCGGATCTCCACCCGGACGGTAATCTCAGGGTGCGTCAGATCCACCCGCAGCTCCGGCATGGCTTCCAGAATCTCACCGCCAACCTCAGCGGCAATTTCAGGGCTTTTCAGCGGGAACAGCTTGTCGCTGCGCTTTGCCTCGCAGCGGAAAGTTTTATATCCCCGCAGCACATGGGGCAGATACGCCCGGGCAGCCTCGTAGATCGCTTCCATATTCTTTTCACAGGCGGCGGCTCTGGTCACAGACGCAAAGCCGAACACCTTTTTCACCTGCTCAAACATTTCATCTATATCTTCCCCGTCAGTACAGGGCTCGATATAAACGGTAGACTGGGCGTAACGGATCTGAAAATCCCCCACATGCGCCGCCCGACGGCGCAGCTCTCGGAGCAGCTGGCTTTCAAACCGGGAGCGGTTTGCTCCCTTTAAAATCAGTTCCCCGTATTTACAAAGAATAACTTCCTTCATGTATATTGATTCCTCTCCCAAAATTCCTTACGGTCTGCGGAGCATATATCCCTTTCCCCGTACCGATACCAGCACGCCGGGTCCGGCAATTTGCTCCAGTTTTCCCCGCAGATATGTCATATATACCTGACAGGCATTGTTATTTCCCTCGCTCCAAAGGTGCGCCGTCAGCTGCTCCTTCGGAACCACCTCGCCAATACTGTCCTGCAAAATCTGAAACAGGGCATATTCCTTGCCTGTCAAATGAACGGTGTTCCCCTCATAGGTAACAGTTCTTTTTGTGTCATTGCATCGATACGTCTCTGCCGCCCCGGAGGATTCCTCCTGTGCGCACAGGAAAAAAACCGTCTCCAGAAACAGCCCGAGATCCAGGGGGCGGGACAGCACAGCAACACGGCCGGATCCATCCCTGCACGGTTCATCACAGATGACCAGAAACCGTCCCCGCCTGGGCAAGGGCGGCATTTTTCCATCGGCAGGACACAGCACCGTCAGCGCCGCGCCTTCCTCTGTGATGCTGCAATAGGGCTCCAGCACAGCAGCCAGCATTTGCTCCATAACAGGATCCTCCGCCAAAACCCGAACCGGTATGGCGGGGGCATGAAATTCTAAATTCTTCATACGTATATAATACCTATTTTACAGTAATTTGTCAACTGCGGCAAAGATTGGAGCACCCTGTGTTTTTTATTTTTCTTGCTTTTTCCGCGGCAGTGTTTATCAACGGAGCCACCGACGCTGCCAACGCTCTCACCGGTCCCGTTGCCTGCGGCGCAATGAAGCTGTCCCACGCTGCGCTCCTCGCCGCCTGTATGAACCTGCTCGGCATGCTGACCTTCTCCATTTTGTTTCCCGGCGTATACGAAACGGTATCCGGACTGGCGCACTTTCCTGCCGGAACCGGGGGGACAGCGGTCACCGCTTCCCTGATTGCTGTGGTGGTCTGGTCGGGAGCCGCCTGGATTTTCGGAATTCCCACCAGTGAAAGCCACGGTTTGTTTGCGGCGCTGGCGGGGGCGTCTATGGCATTTGGCGCGCCTGCACCGGACGGTGCCCAGTGGATCAAGGTTGCTCTGGGGCTGGTGTTGTCCGTAGCCGGGGGTGGGCTTGGCGGTGCGCTCACCGCCCGGCTGCTCCGCTCCCGCAGAAATAAATATTCCTGGAATAAGGCTGCTGTCATCGGCTGCGCGGGAACGGCATTTCTCCACGGCGCACAGGACGGGCAAAAGTTTCTGGGACTGCTGGGGGCGGCGGGGCTGGTGACCAGAAGCCGCGCTGCCGTATTCTGCTGCGCCCTTCTGATGCTTTGCGGCACCCTATTCGGCGGCAGACGCATTGTACAAAAAATGGGACGGGACATGGCGGATGTGGACGCTTTTTCCGCCGCCTGTGCGGACATCGGCTCCGCTGCATCTCTTCTTATGATGACCCTTGCAGGACTTCCGGTAAGCACCACCCATGTAAAAATGACGGCTGTCGCTGCCGCTGCCGGCGGAGCCGGGCAGAGCACGGACAAAAAAGTGATCCTACAGGTGCTTCTCGCTTGGATCACGACTTTCCCGGGATGTTTTCTATTGGCATATTTCATTACAAAACTGCTTTTATCATATTAAACTTGTGCAATATAAACAAAATTCTTTAAAATGATTCTACAAAGCGTTTCTTGCATAACGCATTTATCTGTTGTATAATATGTATAAGGATTTCAGCAAATCGCAATTTGTTTTTATTCAGCAAATACAAAGATTTGTACATTTCCCCATGTTTATGCTGACATGCATGAAACTATAGAAAAGGAGCACAGTGCATTATGCCCGAGATCACTACAAAAAACATCCGAAACGTCTGTTTGCTGGGACACGGCAGCAGCGGAAAAACCTCTCTTGCAGAAGCCATGCTTTTCTGCGCAGGATCCATCGACCGAATGGGAAAAGTTACAGACGGAAACACCGTAACGGACTACGACCCGGAAGAAACAGCCCGTCACTATTCGGTTTCTCTTTCTACAGCCAATTTTATATATCATGATATAAAAATCAATCTGCTGGACACGCCGGGATATCCTGATTTCATCGGTGAAGAGTTGGAAGGCATCCGCGCCGCAGACGCAGCCGTCATTTTAGTGGACGGCAAATCCGGGCTGGAGGTAGGCACGGAGCTTGCATGGGAATATGCCTGCCGGGAAAAGCTTCCCCGGGTGTTTTTCCTGAATAAGTTTGACGATCCGGAAGCAGATTTTGCCCGGGTGTTTAATCAACTGCGGGAAACCTTTGGAATCCGGGTTTGTCCAGTGCTGATCCCCACAAAGCGGGACGGGGAAATGGTATTTGTCAATCTGGTGGAGCGTATGGCATACACCTACGATGAACGGGGCAAGCGGACGGAAATGCCTATGGACGAGGCACTGTCCGCCGTAGTGGATCAATACAGTCAGCAATTTAATGAAGCGATCGCTGAAACCAGCGATGTTCTCATGGAAAAATTCTTCGCAGAAGAAGAAATCACCAAAGAGGAAGCCGCCGAGGCGCTCCATGAAGGAATCATCTCCGGCAGCATCGTTCCCGTATACAGCGGCTCTGTTACCAAGCTGTGGGGCGTGCGGGCGCTGATGACCTCTATCAAGGATTCCTTCCCCAGAGTAACCGCCAAGAAAACGGAACGGATTGTGGAAGCGGGAGAAGTAAAGCCCTACGAAATCAATCCGGAGGGAGACTGCTCCATTTTTATATTCAAAACGGTTGCCGATCAGTTCGGTAAAATGTCTCTGTTCAAGGTAATGAGCGGAACGCTGAAAAAAGATGCTTTTCTGACCAACGCCCGTACCGGCGCAGTGGAAAAAGCGGCGCACATTTATACCCTGCGAGGCAAGAAACAGACGGAAGCAGACGTCCTTTGCTGCGGCGATATTGGCATGCTGTCCAAGCTGTCCGACACAGCCACCAACGACACACTGTACTGCAAAACGCCTGTGCAGTATCAGGGTACTGTTTTCCCACAGCCTTATATGACAAAAGCCCTTTCCGCAGCCGCCAAGGGGGATGAGGATAAAATTTCCACCGGCATCGCAAGACTGCTGGAGGAGGATCCCACCCTGCGGTATGTGAACAATGCGGAAACAAAGCAGCTCACTCTGTCCGGTATATCGGATATCCATTTGGATGTGGCGCGCGCCCGTCTGAAAAACCGGTACGGCACAAAAGTTATTTACGCCGATCCGAAAATTCCCTACCGGGAGACGATTAAAAAATCTGTTCAGGTAGAGGGTAAGCATAAAAAGCAGTCCGGCGGCTCCGGTCAGTACGGACATGTAAAAATCACATTTTCACCCGGTGCCGAGGAAGGGCTTACCTTTACTCAATCGGTTGTAGGTGGCACCGTGCCGAAAGGTTTCTACCCAGCAGTAGAAAAGGGACTGCTTGAAGCGATGCAGAAGGGTGTGCTGGCAGGATATCCGGTTGTCAGCCTTGCAGCGGATTTGTTCGACGGATCCTATCACGCAGTGGACTCCAACGAAATTTCCTTCAAGCTTGCCGCAAAGCTTGCATATAAAAACGGACTGCCCCAGGCAAATCCTGTTTTGCTGGAACCGGTGGGCGAGCTGAAAATCTCCGTTCCCGATTCCATGGTGGGTGACGTTATGGGAGATTTGAACAAGCGGCGCGGACGGGTCATGGGTATGAACCCGGATGAAGCCCGCCCCGGCTATACGGTGGTGGAAGCGGAAGCACCTCAGGCAGAAATGCAGGATTATACAATCGTTCTGCGGGCGATGACCCAGGGACGCGGTGCATACACATACCAGTTTGTACGGTATGAAGAAGTACCGGGCGCAGAAGCGCAAAAAATCATTGCAGATGCCAAAGCACACGCAGAAGAAGAATAAAACGGATGCGCCCGTCATAGACGGGCGCTTTTGTTGGAAATAGCAAAAAGGCTCCCCCCGGCAAAGGGAGCTGTCACAGCTTTGCTGTGACTGAGGGATTGTTTTACTTTCATTTTGAATAACTTGCAAATCGGCAGCTTTACAACCCCTCCGTCTCGCCTACGGCGATCCACCTCCCCTTACACAGGGGAGGCAAGGATAGGTTTGCCCCCCTTTGCACAAGGGGGGCTTTTTAGTTATCGCGATAGCTCCCTTCACCGGAGGGCCTTTTTGTTTGATTTAAACCGCCCGGCGGATCTCAAACTCTACTTTCTGCTTATCGCAAAAAGCCACCGGCACAGCCGGTGGCTTTTATCATGTTTCTTAGTGAATGATGAACTGCTCGGTATCTTTATCGAACAGATGAATTCTGGAAGCATCAAATGCAACGCGGATAACGTCTCCGGCACGCGCCTTGGAACGGCTGGAAACACGCGCAACCATGTTCTGCTCCTCGCTTACCAGATACAGATAAATCTCCGCACCCATAAGCTCCGTTACTTCAACGTCGGTTTCAACAATACTGTCAGGCATAGCGTTGATATAACGCTCTTCATCGTGAATATCCTCAGGACGGATACCCATGATCACTTCCTGATTTACATAATCCTTCAGAATCGGATTGTTTGCCTTTTCAGCAGGCAACTTGATTGTATTGGGTCCGAAGGACAGGAAGTACTGACCCTTCTCTTCTTCCAGAACGCACTCGATGAAGTTCATCTGAGGTGTTCCGATAAAGCCTGCAACAAACAGGTTTACAGGATAGTCGTACAGATTCTGCGGGGTGTCTACCTGCTGAATCAGACCGTCCTTCATAACAACGATCCGGGTAGCCATTGTCATAGCCTCTGTCTGGTCGTGTGTTACGTATACGAATGTGGTAGCGATTCTCTGGTGAATCTTGGTAAGCTCTGTTCTCATGGTTGCACGGAGCTTTGCGTCCAGGTTGGACAGCGGCTCGTCAAGCAGGAACACCATCGGCTTACGCACGATTGCACGACCCAGCGCAACACGCTGCTTCTGACCGCCGGACAGCGCCTTCGGCTTTCTGTCCAACAGGTGGGTGATTTCAAGAATACGTGCAGCTTCTTCTACACGGCGCTTGATTTCTTCCTTAGGTGTTTTCCGCAGCTTCAGACCGAACGCCATGTTATCAAACACGGTCATATGGGGATACAGCGCGTAGTTCTGGAACACCATCGCGATATCTCTGTCCTTAGGAGCGACGTCGTTTACCAGCTTATCGCCGATGAACATTTCGCCCTCAGTGATTTCCTCCAGACCTGCGATCATACGCAGGGTTGTGGTCTTACCGCATCCGGAAGGACCAACCAGAATCAGAAACTCCTTGTCTTTGATTTCCAGACAGAAGTCAGATACGGCTGTTACACCGCCGGGATATTTTTTATAAATATGTTTCAGGGACAAGCTTGCCATTTATTCATCCTCCTTGGCAGGTTGCACGCGGCATTGCCGCAATTTTTTCTAAGCTATATTATAGCAGTATTTTACCGGGATTGAAAGAGGTTTTTCATCCAAATTTCCATTTGACCCTTTGTGCAATTTGCCGTATTCGTTCATAAAAATTCAAAATTCTAACGAAAATTGATCATATTTTTTATAATTTTATTAGAATTATGCAAAATCTGCCTGAGCAATGACGCAAACCAGATCCCGCGCCGCCTGTACATCCTTCATATCCGCCGTTTCCACACCGGAATGACAGTACCGCAGAGGAATGGAAATACAACCTGCCCGACAGCCGGCTCCTGCCAATTGCAGCGCCGCCGTGTCGGAACCGCCCACTGTCAGAATCTCCTTCTGATGCGGAATCCCCTGCTCACGGGCAAGCTGCGCCATTTTCTCCGTAAGATATCCGTCGCAGATGACGCTTTTATCCTTTAATTTGATCGCCGCGCCTTTTCCAAGAGACACCGCCATGGGCTTTGCACCTTTTGTATCTCCGGTGAGGGTCACATCTACAGCAATGCCAAAATCCGGTTCTGCATCAAATGCGGCAGTCCGGGCGCCCCGCAGCCCCACTTCCTCCTGCACGGAAAATACAAAGGTAATATCATTTTGGAAGGATGCAGCTTCCTTTGCCGCCGCCATAAGCACAGCGCAGCCCAGCTTGTCATCCAAGGGGCGACCGCAGATTCTGCTTCCTGCCAGGGAAAACAACTTGCTTTCCAAAGCAAAGCAGTCTCCGATTTTCACAAGCCGCGCTGCCTCTGCCCGGCTTTTCGCGCCAATGTCCACAACGAATGTATCCCCTTTGTAGTCCTCCGGCTTCACGCCCTCTTCCGGAATCAGCACGCCGGAGCGTCCGTTTTCAAACACAACCCGGGAATATGCCGCCGCGTTCCAGTCGATTCCCCCTACAGGTGCGCAGCGGAGGAAGCCCTCCTCCTCAATAAAGGTGACAATGAAACCGATTTCATCCATATGGGCGCAGAATAAAAGCTTTTTGCCTGCTCCTGCCTTGTGACAAATCACGTTGCCCAGCGCGTCTGTTCTTACCGTATCAAAATACGGCTCCATCTCTCCTGCAATATATGCCCCGAGACATTCTTCCCTGCCGGATACAGAAGGAATTTTCAGCAGCTGTCTCAAAATTGTTCGCATGTTAGTTCATCCTTTCCTTACCGCCGCACAGACGGTCAATCACAGCCAGCACAAGCTGTTCGATTGCGGCAATATCGCTTTTCGCCACCACGTTGGACGCCGTATGAATATACCGTGCCGGCGCGCTGATTGCAGCGCACCGAATCCCTGCCCGGGATTTGTGAATATGTCCCGCATCATTCCCGCCGGACACATACTGCTTGATCTGACAGGGAATCTCCCGCTCCCGCGCCGTTTCCAGAATCCAGTCGGTGAACGGGCGATCATAAATCGTGCTCCGATCCATCAAAGACACTGCACCGCCCCTGCCAAGATGCGCTACCTGCTTGTACGGACTTGTACCGGCAATATCTCCCGCCGCCGTCGCTTCCAATACAATGGCATAATCCGGGTCAATTTTGTGCGCTGCCGTCCGGGCACCGGAAATGCCCAGCTCTTCCCGGCAGGTAAACGCAAAATATAAATCACAGCCGGGACGTGTATCCGCCTGATACACCTGCCGCATCACACTGCACAGCACCGCGCAGCCCAGCCGGTCATCCAAAGCTTTCCCTTTGATATATCTGCCCTCCTGACCGAACACAACATAATCGCTTTCAAAGGTGCCGAAATCTCCCGTATGAACGGATTTTTCCGCTTCCTCCCGGCTGGACGCACCGATATCCACATACATATCGTCCATATCCACAGCACGCCCCCGGTCATCGCTTTTTATAAGATGAAGGGGCTTTACCCCAAACACGCCCCGCACTTGCCGGGTTTCGTCTCCGACCAAAACCCGTCTGCCTGCAAGCACCCGGGTATCGCTGCCGCACATGGAGGAAATTTTCAAAAGTCCTTCCTCTGTAATGGAGCGCACCATAAATCCCACCTCATCCATATGGCAGGACAGCATCAGCCGCCGGGGCGCAATCCCTTCCCCGGATTCCTCTCCTGTGCCCCTGATCCGGGCGATCACGCCGCCCATAGAATCCGGCAGAAATTCGTCGCAGTACGGTGCGATTACAGAGCGGATCTGCTCTGCAACTGCGTCCTCACAGCCGGAGGGACCGAAGGTACAGGATAACTGCTCTAATAGGGACAGGGTTGTCCATGTATTGTTCATTGATACAAACCTCCGTCCCGTATTGCGGCGGCAAACAGCGCCGCCGCATGCTCTATATCTGCGGTATCCGCAGTCTCATTATAGGTATGCATGGAAGTGATCGGAACGCTGACCACCGCCGTGGGAATCCCCTCCCCCACAAGGGAAAGCATGGTTGCGTTTGTACCGGTGTCGCATGCGTCCACACAGGTTTGGCAGGGAATTTCCGCCGCTGTGCACAGTTCCAGCAAACGGCGGGTCAGCCGGCGGTCTGTTACCGCAGACAGGGACAGCACAGGACCTGCGCCCATTTTCCCGCTTTCATCCCCGCCCACACCGGGGGCAGCCGCAAAGGTCACATCTGTGACAATCGCCGCATCCGGGCATATTCGATACGCCGCCGCGCTGCATCCGGAGGAAAGCCCCGCTTCCTCTCTGGCAGATAATGTGACGTACACATCCCACGCCATTTCTTCCCTCGGCACCATAGATGCGCCCAGAATCGCCGCCGCGCAGCAGGCTTTGTTATCCATACTCCGTCCGCAGATTCTGGATCCCAGCAGAGACGCAGTTTTTTCATAAAATCCCACAGGAGTGCCGATATCCACCAAGGTGCGCAGCACGTCCTCATCATATCCGGTATCAATCAGCAAATCCCCGATTTCCGGCGTAGTTTTATGATCGCCCGCCTTTTGCAGATGGGGCGGTACAGCGCCGATCACACCGTACAGGGTTTGTCTGCCATATATAAGCACCTCCGCCGCCGGCAGGATCCGCCGATCCAGTCCACCTACCGGCACCACCCGGAGAAATCCCCCCTCGGTAATATCGCTGACCAGCATGCCGATTTCATCGAAATGGGCATCCAGCAGCAGACGCGGCGCGTCCGCTTTCCCGCACCGTTTTACAAACACGTGGGTGCCGGAGGGATCGGGAATATATTCGTCAAAATAAGGGGACACAAGGGAGACGAGGGCGTCCCGCCCCCGCTCCTCCTGTCCGGATACTGACATGATGGACACAAGGGATCCAATCAATTCTTTTATATCAGAATGCATAGAAGTCTCCATATTTAAAGGGAATTTACAATTTCGCTGAAACGCTCCCCGCGTTTTTCAAAGTTAGTAAAAGCATCAAAGCTGGCGCACGCCGGAGATAGAAGCACCGCGTCTCCCGGCTGGGCACTGCGTGCCGCACAGTGTACGGCTTCTTCAAAATCCGGCTTGCAGATCAGTTCGATCCCGCTTTCTGCAAATCCAGGCTCTTCCAGCATGGCTTTCTTTATCTTTTCCATTGTTGCCCCTGTCAATACGACTGTTTGCACATTTCCATGAGAAATCAGTGCTTTTGCCAAGGGTGCAAAAGGGATTTCCTTATCGTATCCGCCGCAGATGATGCGAATGGGACAGGTGTGTGCGGAAATTGCCGCCGCCGTCCGTGTGGGAGACGAATCAATGGAGGAATTATAATACCGCACACCGTCCTTTTCCCGCACCAGCTCCATCCGGTGGCGCACGCCGCCAAAGGTACTAGCCACTGCTTCCGCTGCCTGGGCAAGCTCGGATACCGCACAATGGGTCAGCCCCCATACAGCCGCAACAGCAGTGCTGTAGTTTTCCAGATTGTGGGCGCCGGGCAGAAGGATCACATCTGCGGCAAACAGCGGATGCTCCGCACCTGCTTTGCTGTTGTATAATGTTACAAAACCATTTTTCGGGTACACGCCGCCTGCGTGCTTTTCCATGAATTCTACAGGGATGGGACTGCGGGAGAACCATAGAATCGGGGCGCTGCAATGCTCTCCCAGAGTACGGCACACACTGTCGTCATAGTTCAGCACTGCGCATCGGCATCCAGATAGAATGGTTTCCTTTGCTGCAATATATTCGTCCATACCGGTATGCCAGTTCAGATGATTGGGCGTTACATTTTTGATCACCGCCACTGTAACGGATGCATCAATGTTCATAAGCTGGAAGCTGGACAGCTCCGCCGCCACCGCGTCTGCGGCTGTCATTCCGTTGATCCGGTGCAGAAGAGGCTCGCCGATATTGCCGCCCAGGAATACGTTTCTGTCCTGTCCCAAAAGCCGGGCCAAAATCTTACTGACAAGGGTGGTGGTTGTGCTTTTTCCGTCGCTGCCGGTCACACCCACTACGGGACAGGGCGCATGCTGCAAAAACAGTTCCATTTCCGAAGTGATCACACAGCCCCTCTCCCGTGCCTGCACAAGCTGGGGCAGGTCCGGACGGAATCCGGGGGAACGCAGCAGATAGTCTCCCTCTATATTTTCCAGATAATGCTCACCCAAAACAAGCTGCGCGCCCATTGCCTGTAGGCTCCGCCCCGCTTCTCCCAGTGCGTCCAGTGTTTTCCGATCCCGCACCACCAAACGGGCGCCTGCGTCTGTCAGCACCTGCGCAAGCGGCATGTTGGACACACCCGCTCCAAGGAGCACCACTGTTTTTCCTGAGAACATTTTACGAAAATCCAAATTCATATGTATCCCCCTGTTCAACAAAGCTTTCTCCAATTATTATATACCGATTGTTAAAATTATGCAACCGACAGCCGCAACTTAATCGGTTTATCTTTACAAAGGTTAAAAAATTTGGTACAATAATATTGTATCTCATTTTTTTAAATGCACCATGAAAGGGGGACGCCGCATTGGACGAACAAAAAGAAATCCGTTTTCCTCTATGGAAAAAACGGCATACCCTTCCCGTAATCGCCAAACGGAAAAGCATCACCCTTCTGATCCTGATCATCGCTGCCGCAGCACTCCTTCCGGGAGGCGCCTTCGGCACATTTTATATGGTTGTCTCCGGCGCGCTGCTGGCACTGCTCCTCACTGCCGACCGCAGTCTTCTTTGGCTGATATCTATTCCCGGCGTAGGAATCATCGCGTATCTGACCCATATGCTGTTTGCAGCAGAGGGCACCGGCATTTTATGGATTCTGTCTGCGTTTTTATATATTCCTGTGGGAATCGTTCTTGCCGCCTGCATCTATGCCCGGCGGGGACTGACCGTTACAACGGCGGCACTGGCAGTTGTCATCGCCATCCTGCTTCTTTCCAGTGCAGGGATACAGCTCCAGCTCACATACGGCAATATCCGGGAAGGCGCGGTCATTCTGTGGGAACAGCTGCAAGCGGGACTTACGGATATGCTTTCCTCAGTAGGGCTTCCTGGGGAAAACGGCGTATTGTTTGTTTACACGGAAAAAGATATTCAGGCGATTATTCAGTCTGCCGTGATGCTGCTGCCTGCAATGGGTATACTGACCTGTCAGCTTCTGGCATATCTGTGCGCCAAGCTATACCGTTTGCTGGCGCTGGCTATGGGCGCGGGCTTTCTCTTTGAAAAAGAGAAATGGTCCCTTACCGCAAGCGCACCGGCATATATTGTATTCACGGTCAGCTATTTTATATCTCTCTTTGCAGGTGAATCCTCTGTTGTCAGCTATGCGGCGTTCAATCTGTTCTATATTTTCCTCCCTGTCACAGCCGCAGCCGGATTTCACGCGGTATTCGGCGTCCAAGCGAGCAGGGGCAGAGGCCGCCGGCGGATCCCATTGATCATTCTGTGTGCTGTCATGTTCTTTATTTCTCCTGTGGCATTGCTGACTCTATTGGCATTTCTGGGAGCTGTCCGCGCCTTTTTCATTGCTGTGACCAAGTGGATGAAAAAGCACAGCGATCCTGACGCTTAACGGAAGGGAGCAATTAACATAATGAAAAAACGACCGTATCATTTCAGTCTGGCAGACCTTGTGTTCTGCACATCCTTTGCTGCTATCATTCTGGTAGTGCAGACGCTTTTAAATTCCCTTTTCGACAAAGCGCTCCCCACGGGCATTTTCCTTTTTGCAATTTATGCTGC
Source organism: uncultured Clostridia bacterium (assembly GCA_947652805.1). GTDB lineage: Bacteria > Bacillota > Clostridia > Oscillospirales > CAG-272 > Avispirillum. Next base: position 16,361 of record CANTEM010000008.1, read on the forward strand.
CGGGATTTTTGTTTTTCTGTATCTGCGCCGCAAGCCTGCCGGCGCACCGGGGGCAGACGATTCCCTGCCCAAAGTTGCAAGCGTGCTTTCCGCCGCAATGCTTGAAATGGATATTCCTGCCGTGATCTGCCCTGCCAATGCGGACCGGATCATCTGGCATAATAAAGCAGCCGACTTTCTGTTTACAGGCACAAAACAGGAAACCCATTTCGGCCAGCTGTTTTTCCATGTTCCGGGAACAGGCGAGGGCGGCGAGCGGCGGCTTACCTGCCAAAATCGGATCTTTCAGCCAAGCAGCGTCACCGCCGAGGGCAAAGACGGAAAGCAATACCGCATTACCATTCTCCACGATATTACCGAACAAACGGCTGCCGAAGCAGTGCTGCGCGGGAAGGAATGCGCCGTAGGTTATGTAATGGTGGACAATCTGGATGAGCTGCTCAACTACGAGCAGGAGGATTACAGAAATGCCTCCGGCAAAACAGAACAGCTGCTGCGCAGCTGGGCAACCGCTGCCGGCGGTGTTTTAAAGGAATACCAGCAGGATCGTTATATTTTCCTTTTTGAAAAATCCCACTTGCAGGCCTATATGGATTCCGGCTTCTCTATTTTGGACGATATCCGGGATATCCGGATCGGGGAATCCAGCATTTCCGTAACCGTATCTATGGGAATCTGCGCTGTAGGAGATTCTCTGGCAGAAAAAGAAAAAAGTGCCCAGGCGGCACTGGATACCGCTTTGCAGCGGGGCGGCGACCAGGCTGTTGTCCGGGGAGACGGCGCCCTGGACATTTACGGGGGCAAAACAAAAGTTCCCCAAAAGCGGACGAAGGTTCGCGCACGGGTCATTGCAAACGAATTGATTTCCCGTATTTCTATTGCATCCAACGTGCTCATTATGGCGCACAAATATGCGGACTTTGACGCGTTCGGCGCATCTGTGGGACTTGCCCGGATCGCTCTGTTCTGCGGCGTTCCGGTCAATATCGTCACCGACCCGGACGACACCAATCTGGATCGCTGCCGCGCATGGCTTGCGGATGATCCCGAATACAGCAGTATGTTTGTCAGCGCACAGGAAGCATTGGACTTTGTCAAATCCGATACCCTGCTGATTATTACCGATGTAAATAATCCCGCCCAGTTTGAAGCGCCTGTTCTGGCTGAACACTGCAAAAATATTGTAATTATTGACCACCATAGAAAAACCGTAGATTTTGACCGCCCACTGTTGATTACCTATATCGAGCCCTCTGCGGCAGCTGCAAGCGAGCTTGTGGCAGAAATGCTGGAGCAGGTGCTTCCGGGCGAAATGCTGCTGGCACATGAAGCCGATCTGATGCTGGCAGGTATACTTTTGGACACCAATCACTTCACAAAAAACACCGGCACCCGTACCTTTTCCGCTGCACTGTATCTGCGCAGCCGGGGCGCGAACGTGAGCGATGTGCAGGAGTTTTTCAAAACGGAATTGGACGAATTCCAGCGGGAGCTGAAATTCCACTCCCATGTGGAAATATACCGGGGCGTTGCCGCGATTGCCGCCGCCTCCGGCGAATGTACTGTCCGGGATAAAATCCCGGCAGCCAAAGCGGCGGACCGACTTCTTACAGTGGAGGGCGTCAAAGCTTCCTTCGCGATTCTCCCCATTGGAGATGAAATACACATTTCCGCCCGTTCCCTGGGCACCATCAATGTCCAGTTGATTTTAGAGGAGCTGAAAGGCGGCGGTCACTTCGATTCCGCAGGCGCGCGCATGGAAGGCGTCACAGCAGACGAGGCGATCGTTCTTCTGAAAGAAGCGTTGGATCGGCACCTGAACGATAACGCGGAAAAGGAACGCAGACAATCTATATTATAAGAACCATATAAGGAAAGGTTGGATAAAATCATGAAAGTATTATTGCTCGCAGATGTAAAAGGAAAAGGCAAGAAGGATCAGATCGTCAACGTATCGGACGGATATGCCCGCAATTTTCTGTTTCCCAAGAAGCTTGCAGTAGAAGCAGACGCAAAAGCATTAGCGGATGCGAAAAGCAAGGAAGAAGCAAAGGAATACAAGATTGAGCAGGACAAAGCTGCTGCAAGAGAACTGGCAGCAAAGCTGGAAGGCACTGTTGTGAAAATCAAAGCAACAGCCGGCGCAGACGGACGTCTGTACGGCAGTATTACGACTGCTGATATTGCCCAGGCACTCCAGGAGCAGTCCGGTATCCAGATTGACAAGCGGAAAATCGTAGCGGACGGAGCAATCAAAGCCTACGGCTCTTACACCCTCACCGTAAAGCTTTATCCGGAAATTCAGGGCAAGCTGAACCTTGTAGTCTGCGACTGAGGAAACCGCTGTGAACGTACAATTGGACCGTAAAATGCCCTTTTCCCTGGAAGCGGAGCAATCTGTGCTGGGATCCATTTTGATTGATCCCCCCTGTCTGGACACACTCACCGCGATCATTTCCACCAGCGATTTCTATCTGGAAGAGCATCAAAGCATTTATGCTGCGATGCAGGGCATGTATTTAAAAAGCAAAAATATTGACGTAGTCACCCTGATCGATGAACTGGTAAAGGAAGGCGTCTACGATGCTGCCGGCGGAAAGGAATATATCCGCCTGATCGCAGAAACAGTGCCAACCGCCGCCAATGTAAAGGACTATGCTGAAATCGTGCGCAGCAAAAGCACGCTGCGGGCGCTGATCGGCGCATGCGAAGAAGTAACGGAAGCTGCATACACCGAGGAAGAAGAAGTGGAGCGGCTGGTTGAAATGGCGGAAAGCAAAATTTATGCCATTGCCGAGCAAAAGGATAATAAAAATTTTGTGCACATCAAAGACGCGCTTTTGCAGGTATACAATCATTTGCAGCAGTTGGTCACCAACCGGGAAGAAACCCAGGGAATGAAAACCGGGTTCTCCGGTCTGGACCGGGTTCTGGTGGGAATGGCAAAATCCGACCTGATACTGGTGGGCGCCCGCCCGGGTATGGGTAAAACCTCTTTTGCCATGAATGTGGCCGTGTCCGCAGCGCGACGGTCGGGAAAAGCGGTTTGCGTGTTTTCATTGGAAATGTCTGCGGAGCAGCTTGTTACAAGACTTTTATCCAGTGAAGCGCTGGTGGACAGCTATCATCTCCGTTCCGGCGAGCTGACAGACGAGGACTGGCAGAAGCTTGCCCATGCGTCCTCCATTTTGTCCGACTGTCAGATTCTGATTGATGACACCACCGGTATGACAGTAACGGGCATGATGGCAAAGCTGCGCCGGGTAAAAAATCTGGGGCTGGTGGTCATCGACTATCTGGGACTGATGCAGTCTGAGCATCGCAACGACAACCGGGTACAGGAAGTGTCTGAAATTTCCCGAAACCTGAAGCTGATGGCAAAGGAATTTGAAGTGCCGGTTATCTGCTGTGCACAGCTGTCCCGTGGTCCGGAATCCAGAACGGACAAGCGTCCCATGCTGTCCGACCTGCGGGATTCCGGCGCCATCGAGCAGGATGCGGATATTGTTATGTTTCTGTATCGGGAAGAATATTATAAGGATAAAGAAAACCCGCAGAATACTGCGGAGGTTATCGTGGCAAAAAACCGTCACGGTTCTACCGGCAAAGTGGAAATGGGCTGGCTCGGACAGTATACGAAATTTACAACCATTGATACAGAAGAAAGCTATTAAAGAAAAAGCCTCCCTTGTGTAAAGGGAGGTGGCACACTGTAGGTGTGACGGAGGGATTGTTTAAGCAATACTGCCGATTTGAAGATTCTGCAAAATGATAGTGTGACAATCCCCCACCCGCTTCGCGGGAGCCCCCTTTGCACAAGGGGGCCTTTTGTTAAAAAAACGCGATAGCACAAGGGAGCCTTTTTATTGAATAAATCCGCGGCTCCCAAAACGGGGAGAAATTCTTAGTCCTCAAATAATCGGTTCATCTTATCAGCAATACGGCTGCGTCGGGCATCCCCCCCGGCGCAGTCTTTTTCTATTCTGTAAACGTCCCCTTCTGCCGCACCGGGAAAAACTGCTTTTGGAATATCTACTGTCTGCCCGTCCGGCAGTTCCGCTACAACAAATCCCTTTTCAATTCTGTCAATCGTTATTTTCATATCTCCTCATTTCCTTTCCGGTGGATTGCATACCGAACACGGCGTATACTTTTCTGTGTCCAGTTTCTCCAGCAAAACTGCCGTTTTACTCTTCTTCAAAAACCGGCATCCGTCCCGATGATATTTTGTTCCCGTGTTTGTTATATATACGGTTTCGCCTTCCGGACGCTCTAAGTCCCCTTCTGATTCCGTTTCCTCTGCCGGTGGTGCGTTCGGTTGTGCCGGTGTCTCCATATTCTGCACAGTGATATGCTCACCGTCGCAGGTTACAATGACTGTTCCCTTTTCATCTGTACGCCAAATGTCCGCCTGTAATTCCTGTAAGGTCGCCAGCGTAACAGCGTCAGGATGCCCGTAGCTGTTTTCCGCACCTACACTGATTACCGCAAATGACGGGCGCACCGCTTCGAGAAAGCCCTTGCCGGAAGATGTATCGCTTCCATGATGCCCCACTTTTAAAACGTCGGCTGACAAATCCTGTCCGCTTTCCAGCAATTCTTTTTCTACTTCTTGCTCTGCATCCCCCATAAACAAAAAGCATGTTTCGTTATATGTGAGCTTCAGCACAGCAGAATAGTTATTCAAATTGGAATAGCTGTCGCTGACCGGCGCGAGAAATTCCGCCTTCAGCGAGTCCTGTTCAAACAATACCTTCCCGGCTTTGGCAGTCTGAATGGTTAAATCCTTTTCCCCGATTGTATCCAGCAAATGCTCAAAAGTCGCGCTTGTGTGGGCTTTTTTCGGCATGTACACGTTTTTCACTTTAAATGCCTGTATCACTTCTGCCATGCCGCCGATATGGTCCGCATGGGGATGGGTGGCAATTACATAATCCAAGGCAGTTACGTTCTGATCCTGTATATATTGAATGATGCCTTGCCCGTCCCGTTGATTGC
>CANTEM010000009.1 GCA_947652805.1 uncultured Clostridia bacterium
AAAATAAATATGATAAAAAGTTATGGACAGAAAATGAAGAAGGACAAAAATTTCTTGGAAACGGAACCTGTGGGCAAGTTGCTGTTGAAGCTGGCCCTGCCTACCGTTGCGGCACAGGTTATCAACATGCTTTATAACATTGTTGACCGCATATATATCGGGCACATCGCAAACGTGGGTTCTCTGGCACTCACCGGAGTAGGCGTGTGTATGCCGCTAATTATGATTGTAACTGCTTTTTCCGCTTTCGCAGGATACGGCGGCGCACCCCGCGCTTCTATCTTCATGGGCAAGGGGGATCATACCGCCGCCGAAAAGACGCTGGGCAACTGTTTTATTGTACAGATTTTCCTTTCTGTGCTTCTCACCGGCGCACTGCTCCTATGGAACCGAGACTTGCTGCTGGCATTTGGTGCAAGTGAAAATACCATTGCATTTGCCACCGATTATATGAACATCTATGCGCTGGGTACTATATTTGTCCAGCTCACGTTGGGAATGAACGCCTTTATTACTGCGCAGGGATTTGCAAAAACAGGTATGCTGTCTGTGCTCATCGGAGCCGTTGCAAATATTATACTGGACCCGATTTTCATATTCGGACTAAACATGGGCGTGCGCGGTGCAGCTCTTGCAACCGTTCTCTCTCAAGCTGCCTCCTGTATATGGGTGCTTCTGTTCCTGTTTGGCAAAAAAACCAACCTGCAGATTAGAAAACAACATCTCCGCCCCCGGGCAAATATCTTTCTTCCGGTGTTCGCACTGGGTTCCTCTGTATTCATCATGCAGGCAAGCGAAAGCATCATTTCCGTTTGCTTCAATTCTTCCCTCCTTCGCTATGGCGGTGATATTGCCGTCGGCGCCATGACCATTCTTACAAGCGTCATGCAATTTGCCATGCTTCCCTTACAGGGACTGGGGCAGGGCGCGCAACCTATCATCAGCTATAACTATGGCGCTAAAAACAGCGCCCGGGTGAAGTCGGCGTTCTGGCTGCTGCTGCGGGCGGATTTGTGCTATTCCACCCTCTTGTGGATCTTTATTATGCTCTTTCCCCAGGGTTTTGCCGCCATGTTTACCAGTGATGCCGCTCTGATCGCCTTCACTAAAACCGCTCTGCGTATTTACGCGGGATGTCTCCTCCTGTTTGGTATTCAAATGGCATGCCAAATGACCTTTACCTCTATCGGCTATGCCAAAGCCTCTATCATCGTAGCTGTAACGAGAAAATTTATTTTGCTGATTCCACTGATTTACATATTGCCAAATCTCCTGCCGATAAACAAAACATTGGCAGTTTATACGGCAGAGCCTGTAGCAGATTTTCTCGCAGTGACGTTTACATCCATTCTGTTTGTATTCCAGTTCAGAAAAGCAATGAAACAACTACCCACAGCATCAATAAATTAAAAAATAGGATTATAACATATGCCGACTACATACGAAACAAAAACAACCCGACAGCGGGAAGCGCTGAAGGATTTCTTCGGCGGCTTCGAGGGAGAACAGCTTCCGGCGGAATTACTGGACCGACTGCTTCAATATGAGGAACTGATGATTAAATACCGTTCCGCTATTCGGGAGATCACTACAAAACTGGAAATTCTGAACGATGAATTGTCCTCTTCTACAAAGCAGAATCCCATTGAGAGCATCCAGTCCCGAATCAAACGTCCACAAAGTATCGCGGGAAAATTGAAGCGGCTGAATCAGCCGGTTGCGGTAGAATCCATTGCCCGGAATTTGAATGACGTTGCAGGAATCCGCGTGATCTGCCCCTTTATCAACGACATATATGCAGTGGAAAAAATGCTGCTTCAACAGGATGATGTGCGATTGATTTCACGCAAGGATTATATTCGCAGCCCTAAAGAAAGCGGATACCGCAGTCTGCATCTGGTGGTGGAAATTCCAGTGTTCTTTTCCATGCGCAAAGAAAATATTCGTGTAGAAATACAAATTCGTACGGTAGCGATGAATTTTTGGGCAAGTTTGGAACATCAGATCCGATATAAAAATGATTCCCCGCAGGTACAGGAAATCGCAAGTGATTTGCGGGAATGTGCAGATACCATCGCTCGGACAGATGAAAAAATGCAAGCCCTACGGCAGCGGATTTTGACCCATACGGAAGAATAACCCCCTGTGCAAAGAGGGCTAAAAATTTGGTGCAAGCTCCAGCGTAACACAAACAAAAAGCCTCCCTTGTGTAAAGGGAGGTGGCATGCAAGCGTAGCGATCATGACGGAGGGATTGTTATACTATCTTTTCACTACTAAACAATCCCCCACCCGCCGCGCGGGAACCCCCAGGAGTTCGCGAAGCGAATCTCCAGCACAAGGGGGCCTTTTTTGTTGGGTGGACTTTTTGCGGCAGTTCCTTAGAATCACTGTGCAGATCCCCTTAGTTGGGGCCTTTTTCGTTTGCTAAAACTTTCTTATTCAATCACCCTGCGGGTGATTTCCTCCACAGTCTCCTCCAGGGAAAAATCCTGTGCAGATACGGTAACATCCGCATATTGCTCATACAGGGGAACCCGGTGGGCGTACACGTCCCTTAGTCCCTCTCCGGGACCCATAGCAATGCCTCTGGTTTTAATGTTGGAAACCCGACGCTCAATCTGCTCCACGGGAAGCTGCAGATATACAATCTTCCCCAGTCCCTGCAAACGCGCCATGGCTGCTTCTCCAAGCACCACACTGCCGCCGGTTGCGATCACCGTTTTTTCCATATTCTCCAGTGATGCAACCATCTCATTTTCCAACTGCAAAAACACTTCCATTCCGTCGTCCCGGATGATTTCATACAGCTTTTTTCCCGCCTTTTGCTGTAGGCGCAAATCCGTATCCAAGAAACTGTATCCCAAGGTTTTCGCAAGGAGCACCCCTGCCGTACTTTTTCCGCAGCCGGGCATTCCGATCAAAACAATATTCGTCACTGTATGTTGCCTTTCTAACCTAAATTCGGATCATAAACCACCGGATCAATGGGCTTTTGCGGTTTCACCCGGAATGTGAGGGGCTCTGTTTTTTTCTCTTCCTGCTTTTTATCTTTATCGTTTTCTCCTCCGACAACAGTGCGCGTCAGAGAAATCTCATCCGATTTTTCATATTTCACTGTGACGCCGGACATATAGTATTCCACAAAGGACAGGGGCACCCATATAGATGTGCCGATCAGTCGGCAGGGTCCGGTCATATTCATATTGACTCCGTTAATATTGGCTGTGGAAGTTCCAACGGTAAACAGCACCGTTTCTTCCATGCCGTTTCCTGCACTATCGCTCTCCTCTTCAGACGGGATAATAAAACGCATATAGTGAATACTCCCTGCCATGGGCATATCCAGATAAGACGCAAGCCGGGTAAAATCCATATACAGCACGCCGCCGTAATATGCCGCGGAAGCGGACGCTTCAAATGTGTCATTTTTACCCACAGTATAGGTTACAGCAGTATATTTTTCAGCGGTACCGCCGTGATAGATTCTGAAATATGCGCCGGCAGTGATTCCGCAAACCAGTGCAAACACAATGATAAACCGTGCAAGGATACCCCGTATCTGTGCAAGGCGCTTTTTACGGCGTTGCTGTTTCCGATGCAATGCTTCGCGGCGCATCCGCTCCTGTATTTGCCGCTGCCGCTGCAATTCCGCCTGCCGCCGCTGCCGATAGTACCGTTCAAAATCGGACGGGGCCCTTTGTCCGCCGCCTTCGGGATAAATCCACCCTGCCTTCCTAGGCGGGCGGGGCGCTGTGCGTTTTTGCACAGGCTGTCCCCCATGGGGACGCTGCGGATTTGACGGACGCTGCCCTGCGGACGGCCTTTTTTTCTGTCCTGGATTTACTACAGCCGGACGCTGTCCCTGCTGCGGGCGGGGCGGCTGCCCCATCCCCCCCGGACAGGGAGGAACGGGACGGGAGGGTGCCGCGCCGTATACTGCCCGGGCTTTATGCCGGGGAGCGTTCGAGGGAGGAGGACCGCTCGGTTTTTTCGGACGGACAACGGTTCCGTCCGCGTTGACATAGCCCCGGGGCGCGGGGCGGGAGCCATATGTTTTATTGTTCACAGCCTCGCCCCCAGTCAAGCAATCCTATCGTTTCTTCTATCTACTTTGTTTCTGCAATCATAAAATACGGGGATGTGGGAGAATTGAGCATCTGAAATTTTGCAATGCTCAGCTTATATCGGCTGAGAGTGGCAAAATATGCCTGCAATGCTTCTCCCTCTGCGGCTCCTTCCGGATGCCCCGGATAAACCGCTACCATAAGAATACTGTCCCGTCCCAGCATGGACAGCGCCCCCTCTACTGCTGGGAGCGTTGTCTCCCGCATAGTAGTCAGCGCTTTATTGCCGCTGCCGGGCATATATCCTAAATTGAACATACCTGCCCGGATGGAGCCGGAAACACATTCCCCAGCCAAATGGTGGGAACGGCAGTACAGCTCCCAGTTGGCTGGGCACTGCTCTTCCCGCAGACGGCGGGCAGTGCTTTCCAATGCAGCAGGCTGAATATCAAAAGCCGCAACACGTCCTGTTTCTCCTACAGTTTTGGACAGAAACGCCGTGTCATGCCCGTTGCCCATTGTAAAATCACAAGCAGTATCACCCGGTCCCAGATGGGTCAGGATGAAATGCTTTTGTAATGCAAGCAAATCCACCATTACTGCACATCCTGGTGGGAGGCTGCCAGATCAAAGGCACGCAGGTTGATTTCCCGCGCCTTTGCAGGCACGCATTCTTCTACAGCGCCCCGGAGTACCGCCGCATCAAAGCCCAGCACGTGTGCGCCCAGTCCGATGAGCGCCACGTTTGCTGCCTTTACGTTCCCTGCTTCTTCTGCAATGGCGGCCGCGTCTTTGGCGATGATGTTCACACCCAGCGCGTCCATTTTCTCTGCAAGCTCTGTCGGATACTGGGCTGCGCCGATGATTACCGGCATGGGATTGATTTCCTGGGTGGAGGTAATCAGCGTTGCGCCGGGCTTCAGGAAGGGCAGCCATCTTGCCGCCTCCAGAAGCTCAAAGGATAGAATTACATCTGCCTCTCCCTGACAGATTACAGGGGAGCTGACCTTTTCGCCGTAACGCACATAAGTCACTACGGAGCCGCCCCGCTGGCTCATGCCGTGAACCTCGGAAATCTTCACTTCATAGCCGCCTGCCGTAGCGGCAGCACCTAAAATTCTGCTTGCCAAAAGGGAGCCTTGTCCGCCAACGCCGACAATCATTATATTTTTCGTTGTCATATCTATTTCCTCGTTATTATTCGATTGTAGATGAAAATGCGCCGAAGGGACACATCTGCTCGCAAAGTCCGCAGCCTACGCACATGCTAGCATCCACCTTTGCCTTTACGCCGTCTTCCCCTGCCACCATAGAAATGCAGGGACATCCGATCTTCATGCACGCCTTGCAGCCCCGGCATTTTTCCCGATCCACTCGGAGCGGGGGCTTCTTTTCCACGCCTTTCAAAAGGGCGCAGGGACGGCGGCAGATCACAACGGACGCCGCATCTGCGGCAAGCTCTTCCTTCAAAACCTTTTCCAGCTCTGCGGGCTGGGCAGGATCCACCACCCGGATATGTTCTCTTGCCACACCCAGTCCGGCGCAGATATCCTCCAGACAGATATAGGGGGCAGGCTGATTTTTCAGGGTAAGTCCGGTGAGGGGGTTTTGCTGGTGTCCGGTCATACCGGTTATCCGGTTATCCAGAATGATAACAGTGGACGCACCGCCGTTATAAATGATATTTACAAGACCGGTCATACCGGAATGCATAAAGGTAGAATCGCCGATCACAGCCACAGACTTTGAATCGTCCCCCCGGACTTTATTAAAGCCGTGGAGTGCGGAAATAGACGCACCCATACACAGAGTTGTATCCATTGCGCTCAGAGGTGCTACAGCACCCAGGGTATAACAGCCGATATCTCCGGATACGGTGAGTCCCATTTTCTTCAAAGTATAGAACACGCCGCGGTGGGGACAACCGGGGCACAGCACCGGCGGGCGCACGGGAATTTCATCTGCAACCGACACAGTGCAGGGTTCCTCGCCCAGCAGCTTTTCCCGGAGCAATTCCTGAGAATACTCGCCACACAGGGGAAGCACATCCTTGCCAGTCACCTGAATCCCCAGGGAACGGCAGAATCCTTCGATCACGCCATCCAGTTCCTCAATGACTACAACAGAGTCCACCGATGCGGCGAATTCACGGATCAGCTTTTCGGAAAGGGGATGAATCAGTCCCAGTTTTAAGTAGGAAGCGTTGTCGCCGTATACTTCCTTTGCATAGTTATAGCAGTTGCCGGCAGTAATGATACCCACAGCGGTACTGCCCTTTTCCACCCGGTTCAGGGGGCTGGTATATGCATATTCCGCCAGGTCTGCAAGACGCTGCTCCACAACAGGATGACGCCGCTTTGCGTTACCGGGCATCATAACCCGCTTTGCAGGATCCTTTGTATATTCCAGAACAGGCTTTTCCGTCCGCTCCTCCAGCTCTACTGCACCGCCGGAATGGGACACACGGGTGGTAAGCCGGAGAATGAAGGGGGTGTCAAACTGTTCGGATAGTGCATATGCAAGCTTTGTAAATTCCTTACATTCCACCGAATCGGCAGGCTCGATCATCGGCAGTTTTGCGCCGATGGCATAATGTCTGCTGTCCTGTTCATTCTGAGAGGAATGCATCCCCGGGTCATCGGCAACGCCAATGACAAAGCCGCCGCCAACACCTGTGTAAGCGGTGATAAACAAGGGGTCTGCCGCCACGTTGAGACCTACGTGCTTCATTGCGGAAAACGCGCGTCCGCCGCCGAAGCTTGCGCCCAGCGCAGACTCCAGCGCAACCTTTTCATTGGGCGCCCATTCTGCATATATTTCATCATATTTTGCTGCAAATTCAGATATTTCCGTGCTGGGTGTGCCGGGGTAGCTGGACACAAACCGCACGCCGGCCTCGTACAGTCCTCTTGCGACTGCCTCATTGCCAAGCATAATTTTTTTCATGTATGTAAATTCCTTTCTTTCGCCGTTACACTTTTCTGTAAGCTTCATCTAATATTATACTGTTCTGTACGAATCGTGTCAAGAGGATGCCTATTTTGTCCCCCGGTATTTTCCGGGAGAACGGAGCCGCTGCTTTTTCTGCCGGCGGGCTTTTTTCTCTTCCCGTTCACGGATATACTGCCGGAGTACATCCTCACGCTTTAAAAGGGCTGCCGCCCGCAGGAATGCAGCGGCAGGGCACAGCAGGAGCAATGCGCACAGGGAATATCCAAGGGTGAGAATCATACCGGGCTTGTCCGTCCAGGAGGCGCACAGATCCGTCCACAAAAGAAGGAGAATCATCCACAAAAAGGGAACGGACAGCGGGGCGGGACGGATCAGCTTTTTCCCGGTAAACACTGCTCCAAGAACAACCACCATGCACACTGCCGCCGTGACGGTCGTAGTCGTGAAAAACATCCGCAGAAGGGTTGCCCCGTCATTTTCCCTGATATGACGCAAAAAGAACAGAACCGTACCGATACAAAACCCAATCAATCCTGTGGCAGACACGGCAAGCAGCCCGTATCCAACACGACAATATCGCTTTCTATCCGGCACCGCGCAGGCAAGATATACTGCACCGGATCCTATAGCAATACAAACAGCAATCCATATATATAACATTGTAATATCCCTGTCTTTCTTTACATTTGCGTTTATTGACAAAATCCGAAATTGCGCTATAATATTACCGAGCTTGCAGCATCCGCTGCAATGCGGGAATTATATTATTTCCACGGGATAAAATCTCGGCATGCCGGGTATGATTCCAGGCATCCGTTTCTTTCTCAAACAAATACACATCTGTAATCTTCTCCAGCGGGAAATAGCACAAAAATAACCAAAAATCATACGTTCCGCTAATGCAAGCTGTCCTACAGCAATCCAGTATATCCTGCACCGGCGTCTCTTCTTCCGTTTCTGCCTGCACAGAACTGGACGCAACCCGGTATTTTCCGAAGGTATATGCCCGAAAGTCGTTTTGTGCCAGCAGCTCCCCGGGAAGGGTCATATCTGTCAGACACAGTCCATCCCGGGCGAGGGATGACAAATCAAAGCCCCATCGGGCGGCAGTTTCTGCAATCCACGGCTTGTCCGTCGCCTGAAACTTTGTACTGCCGCAGGCGCGGGTGTCCATATAAACGGAAGCGAGAGCAAGAAAATCTGCCTCCCGGTCTGTTTTCAGTCCAAAGGCGACCGCCTCCTGATAAACGATCCGCCCGGCGGAGCTTGCAGAACGGTTCAGATATACAGGAATATCCGGCGCGTCTATAACGGGGTGATGATCCGCGCAGGCGATCACCTTACCGGGCTGGGTTGTGGTGTGACAGTCACACAAAATGAGCAAGGCTTTTTCCGGAACCGGCGCAAACAAAGCGGACGGGTCATATCCGTGCTTTTGCAGAACGGAGGCACTGTGCGCATCCATTTCGCCGTATAGACAAATCTGCGCGTCCACACCGCATTTTCTAAGAAAATGCTGCATCAGCAGACACGCAGCGGCGCTGTCATAATCCGGATGGAGATGTCCCGTGAGCACCACGGGATTTCCGGAGGGATTTAAAATAGCCAGAATTTCTGAAAACAACATATTCGTACCCCGTTAAATTTTTGCATAGTATAAGTTTACCCGACCTGTCCCGATTTGTCAATCATGTAATATAAGGAGAAACATCATGTTACCGGAAGAAATCATCGCGCACATCCAAAGTGAGGGTATAAAGAAAATCATTGTAGACTGCGACGCAGGCGCAGACGGAGACGATCAGTTCGCATTGGGTTACGCCCTGCGGTCCCCGGACCGGGTGGAGGTGCTGGCAGTCAACTCCGCCCCCTTTAACGATAATAGCGCGGAAACTGTCGCCGACGGGAAAGAGGAATGCGAAGCGATCATTGCTGCGGCAGGGCTTGCCGGGAAGGTTCCTGCATTTGCAGGCTCGCCGGATTATATCACCCAGGCGGGGCGTCCGCTGGAAAGCCCCGGGGCAGAAAATATCCGCCGGGCAGTGCTTTCCGAAAAGGAGCCTGTATATGTTGTCATCACCGGCTGCTGCACCAATGTGGCAAGCGCCCTGGCTTTGTATCCGGAAATCCGGGATCGGCTGGTGGTGGTATGGCTGGCGCTGGATGATCTGGAAGGGAGCAGCAACACGGGAGAATATAACTATCACAACGATATTGAAGGGGGAAAACTTTTGTTTTCCCTTGCAGAAAATATGGTGCTGATTTGCGCCGGGAAGGTGGTAGCGCCCTTCCGGCGCACAAATGAAGAAGTCGACGCGCTGTTTGACGGAGACGATCCCCTGTGCATATGGCTGCGTAAACGGTTTCGGGAAATCACATGGGCGCAGGGATTATGGGATCTTTGCGCTGAGGCGCTTCTGATTTGTCCTGCCGCCTGTAAAATGGAGGTGCAGGATCGTCCGCTGTTTGGCGCGGACGGGGAAATGATCGGATCGGATCCGTCCCGGCGTATTGTTGTTGTGAATGAAAATGATCCGGAGAAAATTATGAAGGACGCCGTCAGCCGGATCCATAAGTACGAATAGCACAGACAAAAGGCTCCCCCCAGCTGGAGATTCGCCAAACGTAAAGCCCCCCTTGTGCAAAGGGGGGCTTTGATTTGGGCGGGATGTCCCAGGAGTTCGCGAAGCGAGGCTCCTGCTTGGGGGAGGCTTTTATACCTTTTTATCCCCGGATCATTCCGCAGGCGATTCTGCCGCCGGCGTCTCCCGCAGGCTGGCTGCGAAAATCATCCGGATGGGCGTGCACAATGACGGTGCGCCCCAGAATTTCCTCCACAGTAAACCGGTTGGTGGCAACAACCATAAAAGCCGTGCCGTTGTTTACAAACAGCGGCGGCAAATCTCCCGCATGATAGGGATGCGGACATCCTTTCCCATTGTTGTCATAATGTCCGCCTGCATCGGCAAAAGGATCTGTTTCATTTCCCGTACAGCTTCCGCCTGTGTGGATATGAAATCCCAAAATGCTGCCGCCGCAGGGCTTTCCGTCCTCGGTATGCTGTACCTGATCCGGCAAACCGATAAAGTGTGCCTGTACCAGCACCTTGTCAGACATCTGATAAAACGCAACCGTTCCCCGAATCCCGCGGTATTCCCTGCTGCCGAATACCTTTGCTACTGCGTCCGCCCTGCCGCCAAGCCGTTCCAATATATCGTTGTTTTTATATGTATGAAAAAACATGCTTTCCAAATTCCTTACCTTTCTTTTGTTTCCATATCAGTATATTCGACAGCGGGACAGGTGTGCCTCAAATAATTAGGCGGGGCGGATGCGTTTTTTTGGAAAAACGTAGACACGGCGACCGCAATATGATAAAATATCCAAAAAGATCCCACAGAAAGGAACCCTTTTATGAGCTTCAAGCAAAACTGTGAAATATCTCTGGTGCAAAATCCCCACGCTGCGGAAAACGTGTTTATCGGGAAAGAACCGGAAAGAAATCCCCTGCCTACCTTTGAGAGGGAGCGCGACCGCCTGCCCAGCCCCGTTTGGGAAGGACACGATGATGAAATCGCCTGCTACTGGAAGGCATGGGAGCTGGCGTTCGGCAATCTGGGACAGCCTCAGCCCGGCTCCGGCTTTGTCTCCAATTTTATCGACACCGCCTTCAACGGCTGTATTTTCATGTGGGATTCTTCCTTTATACTGATGTTCGGAAAATACGCAAGCAGAAGCTTCAATTTCCAGGGCACTCTGGACAATTTTTATGCCCTCCAGCATAAAGATGGCTTTATCTGCCGAGAAATCATTGAAGAAAATGGGGAGGATCGGTTCACCCGGTACGATCCTGCGGCTACCGGTCCCGACATTATGCCCTGGTGCGAATGGGAATATTTCAAAAACTTCGGCGACATGGACCGCCTTGCAAAGGTGTTTCCGCCTCTGATGGCATATCATGAATGGCTGCGGCTGAACCACACCTGGCCCGATGGTACATACTGGTCCAGCGGCTGGGGCTGCGGCATGGATAATCTTCCCAGACAGCAGCCGGGCTATGTGATCATGTTTTCCCACGGGCACATGGTCTGGAACGACGCATGTTTACAGGAGCTGATGAACTGCAATATTCTTATAGAAATGGCGCGTCTCCTTGGCAGGGAAGAAGAAACCGAGGGGCTGCGCGCGGAGCGGGACAATCTGGAAAAGGTAATCAACGAAAAGCTGTGGGATGAAGAAACCGCATTCTACTATGACCTGTGGAAAAATGGTGAGCTGAACATGGTGAAGCATATCGGTGCGTACTGGGCGTTGATGGCGCAGGCTGTACCGGAGGAGCGTGTAGACCGGTTTGTGGCGCATCTGGAAAACGAAAAGGAATTCAAATGTCCCCACCGGATTCCCGCACTGTCGGCAGATCATCCTTGGTTTGGTAAGGACGGCGGATACTGGAACGGTGGCATCTGGGCACCCACAAACTATATGGTGCTGGGCGGACTGGATAAATACGGCAAATTTGCATTGTCCCACGAAATTGCAAGAAACCATTTGGATAATGTGGTGGAAGTATTTAAAAAGACCGGAACGGTATTTGAAAACTATGCGCCCTTCCCGGGAGAAGACGGAACGGCACGGCCGGGCAATCCTGCAAAGGGAGATTTTGTGGGCTGGACGGGACTTGTGCCCATTGCCGTTTTGCTGGAGCATGTGATCGGGCTCAAACCGGATGCAGAGAAAAACAAAATTTCCTGGCACATCAATCTTTTGGAGCGCCACGGCGTAGAAAAATATCCCTTTGGGAAGAATGCAACACTTACGCTGCTGTGTGCGGAAAGAAGCAGCAAAGAGGAAGAACCTCAGGTTACCGTGGAATCTACAGAACCGGTTACAGTAGAAATCATCTGGGACGGCGGCCGCAGAATCATAGAAGCAGGAATATAAAATATCTGAATAAAAAAGGCTCTAACCAAATAAAAAGGCTCCCTTGTGCTGGAGCTGCGAAGCAGATCCTAGGGTGCTGTCGCGAAGCGACTGAGGGATTGTCTCTGCTATCTTTTTGAATAATCTGCAAATCGACAGAACCTACAAACAATCCCTCCGTCTCGATCGCTACGCTTGGGCAATCCACCTCCCTTTGCACAAGGGAGGCTTTTTCATTTGGTGATAATTTGCACAAGGAAAGCTTTTGCGTTTATTTCTCTTTATACTTATCCAAATACAGCTGATACAGATCCGGGCGGCGGAGGCGGGTCACCTCTTCCGCCTGAGCAAGTCGCCACTTGTCGATATTTTCATGGTGCCCGCTGAGGAGCACCTCCGGTACATGCTCTCCACGAAACACCTCCGGACGGGTATATTGGGGATATTCCAGCAGATATTTTTCAAAGCTTTCCTTTTCGTGACATTCTGCTTCCGGCAGAACCCCGTCAATCAGTCGGCCCACACTGTCCACTAATATACATGCGGGAAGCTCTCCTCCGGTGAGGACATAATCCCCGATCGAGATTTCCTCGTCCGCCACCGCGTCCACTGCCCGCTGGTCGATTCCCTCATAATGTCCGCACAAAAGAATCAGCCGGTCGTACTGCGCCAGCCTTCCTGCGTCCTCCTGGGTGAAGGTTTTTCCTCTGGGAGACAGATAGATCGTGCGTACCCGCTCTCCCGCACCTGCGCCTTCCAGAACTGCCTGCCAGCAGTTCCATACAGGCGGCGCTGCCATCAGCATCCCTCTCCCGCCGCCGTAGGGCGTATCGTCCACCCGGCGGTGCTTGTTTTCCGAATAGTCCCGGATATTATGGGCACACACCTGTAATATCCCGCTTTTCTGGGCACGTCCGATGATGCTTTCCGACAGCACCGTTTCCACCATGGCAGGAAACAGGGTCAAAATGTCAAAATGCATCATACTTCCCGCATCCCTTCGATCAGCCGTACATAAATTCCCTCCGGCTTCTCCTGTCCGAAGGATATTTCTATAATGAACGCGGGTACGGCGGGGATCATATAGGTGCCCTCCCCGTCACGCACTACGTATACCGGATGTGCGCCGGGGAAGGTCACATTCTCCAGCACACCGCACGCCTCGCCTGTATCTGCGTCGATCACAGGAAGTCCCAGCAAATCCGCCACGAAGTGGGATCCCTCCGGCAGGGGGAGATCCTCCCGTTTTGCATACAACACTTTATCCCGCAGGACAACTGCCCCTTCCAACGTATCAACTCCGGCAAAGGTTGCCAAAACCATATTCTTTTGCACGGTAGCGCGAAGCACCTCCAGCGCCCGGTATCCGCCGTTTTCCGGAAGATACATGGTTTTCAGAGATGCCAGAACGGCAGGGCTGTCACATCGGTTTGCCATGCGGACAGCGCCCTTTACCCCGTGCGTATTTACAACCTGTCCGCATTCCAGAAATGCTTGTTTTTCTCTCATAATTTACACTTATACCTTTCTTCTCAAACATCCGAGCATGGAAAGCAATCGGTACTTGTTACAATATAGTGTCCGTAAAACGTATAGGGAGAATCGGACAGCATATTCCGAATCTGCCCGGTAAGATACAAATCCTCCACAGACGCTTCCCGCACATTGTTTGCATGATTGTGCGCCAGGATCACACCACGGGCCTGATGCTGCTCTGCCAACGATATAATCAAATCCCCATAAGACTGGGGACGAATATATCTTCCCTGGGACAACACTGCATTTTCAATCACCCGGCAGTTTTCATCCAGAAGCAGAGCCGTTACAGTGGAAGCGGGCTTTCCTCTGTACCAGAGATACAGGTACAGGCTCCGCTGAAACGTGTTTTCCAGCGAACAGCTCTTCAGTTCCTCCAATATTGCCCGGCGGGAGAAAATGCCGGACATCTTGATCAGCTGGGCGCTCGCCGGACCAACTCCCTTTGTTTGCTGCATCTGTTCGGGACTGCTTTCCAAAAGGCGCAGACAGCTTTTATAATCTTCCAGCAGGGCATGTGCCGTAGGATTTGTATTTTTCTGTGATATAGAGAAATACAACAGCATTTCCAGCAGTTCATGAGGCTCAAAAACATCTCCGCCATATTTGGACAGCTTCGTACGCATGCGCTTGCGATGCTCGCCGTGTATATTTTTCTCTGTCATATTGCCCCAATCCCTTCTCCAATCCCTTCTCCATTTACTGCTCTGCTGTCAGCCGCCAGATCTGTACATAGCCCGCCTGGGTAATCAGTGTATAGTCGTCTCCCATGGCTGCCAGCATCTTTTTGGTGTGACTGTCTGTATCAAAGCGGGTATCCAACACATAATATTCCGTTTGCTCCAGAGGCGCATAATAATCCGGGCAGGCATGGAGATCGTCTACGTAATACAGATGGGGCATCATGTACCCGTACGCCGTCACAGATGCGTCGGCAGGGATACACTGAAGCGCATCCGCGGTGGCGTTGTATTCCGCCTTGTTGCTATAATATCTTACAGTGCTGCGCTGGGCCTTGGGAAACACGGCGGACACTGTAAAAATCATACATACAGAAAGCGCGCCGCAGAAGAACAGCCGCCGCCCGGAAGGTCCCCAGCCGGAAACGGTTAGGAGTGCAGACACAAGGAGCAGTGCCGCTGTTCCGTAAGTATACTGAAAGTCGATATCGAACTGATACATCCAGTCCGGCATGAGATTTACAACCAGCAATGGGATCAGCAGCACCAGCTGCACGGAGCGCTTTCCCGCAAAAGGCGTAAACAACAGGGGTGCGCACAGCCACAGAACAAATTCCAGCTTTTGCCCGGAATAGGTAAGCTCCGAATACACCTCCGTTTCTGCACCGGAAAACACCTCCCGGATCAGGTATCCGATATCGTAAAAGCACGTACGCACCGTTGTCAACAGCCCGCCGCCGTTGGCAGACGCAGTAAAGTTGGCAAACCGGTCAGACATGATCTCCCCGCCGGACAGGCGGATCATAGCACAGGCAAACACAAACCAAATAAGGGATGCGGCAAGCAGTCCCCCTGCAAACCATCGGTCCCGCTTGCACAAAAGCATCCAAAGCGCCACTGCCGCCACATAGATAAACGCATCCTCTTTCACACATAAAACCAGCAGGGCGAACACAGCGGCAGGGATACGCTTTTGCTCCAATATGAAAGCAATCATATACAGCAGCAGCACCGACAGAAATTTATTCTCATGAAAATCATAGAAGCATCCGTTTGCCATAGAGGGATACAATGCATACAGCACTGCCGCGCCGGTGGCAAGGAGGGGACTCAGCCCCAGCGTGCGGCAGATCCGCCGCAGGGGAAACATACCTAGCCCCACAATTACCGCCTGGGCGCACAGGAGATACACCGGACTGCGAAACAGCATATACCCGGGCAGGAGCAAATAATATATGGGAGAAAAATGGACGGCAAAATGGGAGAGATACCGGCTGCGTTCCACAGTTGTATAGGGCAGACCGGTTTTCGCCATTTGCTCAAACATTTGACAAAAGATGCCAAAATCAAAGGTACCGTGGGCGAACGCCTTATATTTTGCCACAGTGCAGAAGCTGACAAATAAGCAAAACAGGCAGAATACTGCTCCGGTCACATAAAGAGAAGTACGCCAGGAAAAGGAGACGCCCTCCAGCCCCAGTCTGTTTTCCCCCGTAACATATTTGGCAATAAACACCAAAACGGCGCCCACGCCAATGTTGAAAAAGAGATCCCCGGAAAGAGTGCCCACAAGCAGCAGGCTGTATAACAGCCCGGATACAAACAGGCACCAGTTGATCACCCGTGTGGTTTTTGCAAGCAAAAAGCCTACCCATACAAAAACAAGAACAGACAGAAAGGTGCCCCAAAAAAGAAGAGGCGGCATCTGCCGCACCCAAGCAAGGCTTGTAAAATCACCCGCCGCTGCTCCGGTGAAGGAGGCGCAGACAAATGCACAAGCGAGCAGGGCGAACAAATCCACTTTGGTAAATCCGTTTTTACGGTGTATATTCGCAAATCGGCGCAAAAGCAGGCGCACGTGCTGCATACGCATCCTCCTTTATGGAATAACATCCAAAAATACCAAAAATAGTTAATTTTATTGTAGCATAGGCCATAGAAAAGGTCAATAGTTTGCGGTAAACTTTACAAATAGAGATATATAAACTATGATGATTTAAAAAGGCTCCCCCCAGGTTCCCGCCGACTTATTAGCCTCCCTTGTGAGGATCCGCTACGCGGCTCCATAGGGAGGTGGATCGCCGTACTACATCAGACCAAGCCCCCCTTGTGTAAAGGGGGGTGGGTTTTGCGCAGCAAAACTCGGGGGGATTGTCTGCATAGCTGCCGATTTAAAGATTATCTAAAATGATCGTTTAGACAATCCCTCAGTCGCTATCGCGACAGCTCCCTTTACACAAGGGAGCCTGTGGAAGTATGTAATTGGCGGAAACCTGAGGGGCTCTATATGAAGTTCCAGTCCTTGCAGGATTTACCGCTTGAATACTGCTGTATTTTTTGATACAATACATATAGCAATTTATGAATATGAAAAGGAATGAAACGCCATGCAGCTGACTCATAATAAAATTCTGGTGTTGCTGAAGCTTTGTTTCAGCGCCGTGCTTGTGCAGCTGTTTATCATCTGCCTTGCGCTGGGCGGTCCGGGAACGCAACCCAGCTCTCTTACCGACCCCGCTTACATAATACAAATCCCTGAAATGCTGGAATATGCCGCTCTGTCTGCTGTAATTACGCTGGGCGGAGGACTTGCGCTGGAATATGCCTTAAAGGTTTACGGATAAAAGTAAGTCCGATAAAAGGAGCACCTACGTGAAACTATTTGATAAAGTCGAAAAAAATCTGACAGAACTGAAAATCCTGCCGGTTTTGGAAAATTGCAGCACTGTTTTGTGCGCCCTCTCCGGAGGAGCAGATTCCACAATTCTGCTCCGGTTTCTCCACGCGTATCTGCCGCCGCGCGGCATACGGCTTGCCGCCGCCCATTTAAACCACTGTATTCGCGGAGGGGAGGCGGATGCAGACGAAGCCTTTTGCCGCAGTCTTTGTGGGGAGTTGGACATTCCTTTTTACTGCCGCCGCGCAGATATCCCCGCTCTTGCAAAAGATGCGGGGCAGGGATTGGAGGAATGCGCCAGAGCAGTACGCTATGCCTTTTTGGAGGAGGTGCGCCGCGCCATGCCGGACTGTCTAATCGCCACCGCCCACAATGCGACGGATCATCTGGAAACGGTGCTGTTTCACCTTGCCAGAGGCGCCGGCGCCAGGGGGCTGTGCGGTATTTCTCCTGTACGGGACGGGTATATTATTCGTCCCCTTTTGTTCTGCACGGCACAGGAAATACGCGGGTATGCGGCAGAACACGGTATTTCTTATGTGATAGACCGTACCAACGAGGACACTGCTTACACCAGAAACTATATCCGCAAAACGATTCTTCCCGCCATGCAGAATATTAATCCCCGATGCGAGGAAGCATCGCTGCGTATGAGCAGCTCCCTTGTCGATGATCTTGCATATCTGGAAGCTGCCGGGTCCGGTCTGCTCACCCCGGGAGGATATATGAAAAGGGATACGGCAAAGGACGCGCCCGCGGCGCTCCTTTCCAGGGGAATCCTCACGATGTACCGAAACCTTGCGGGATGTGCAGACAACCTATCCCAGGTGCATCTGTCAGACTGTATCTCCCTCATTCGCAGCGGGAAGGTTGGACAGATCAGTTTGCCGGGACAAACTGCCCTGTTTGCCGAAGGCGACCGAATCCGGATCGGCGCAGAATCGGACATTCCGGCAGCCGCCGCGCCGGAGCCTGTGCCTCTTTCTGTTGAAAGTGCAGTTGTTTTTGGTTCATATTTAGTGAAAATGTCAAAAAGTCAGTCTAAGATCCTTATGCCTGATCAAAATATTTACAATTTAGCAATATACGGCACGTTGGATTTTGATAGAATAAATGGTAGTATTTTTATCCGATCCAGAAAAGCCGGCGATGTGTATTATACCGGCGGCATGCATAAAAAATTAAAAAAACTTTTGGGTGCTTTGAAAGTCCCCCGGCATTTGCGGGACTGCTTTCCCTTAGTGTGTGACAGCACGGGAATTCTATGGGTGCCCGGTCTGCGTCCCCGGGACGGATGCGGCAGCGATGCATCTGCAAAAAATCCTGTTTATATCGGCGTGTGGCACGTCGGAACAGAATAGATGTGTGTAGGGCACAGAAAGGTTGGTTTCAGACTTATGAAGGAACATCACGATGTATGGGATCGGGACGTGGAGCAGGTGCTCATCGGCGAAACCGAGCTGAACGAAACAGTTTCCCGTATGGCGGCGCAAATTGATGCAGATTATAAGGATAAAAACCTGCTTCTCCTGTGCATACTGAAAGGGAGCATTGTTTTTATGGGGGATCTGATGAAAAAGCTTTCCATTCCCTGTGAAATCGACTGCATGAAGGTTTCTTCCTACGGAAACGGCTCCGTGACCAGCGGCAGAATCAAGATCCTGCTGGATCTGCACCGACAGGATCTCAGCGAAAAGGATATACTCATCATCGAAGATATTATCGACAGCGGCAGAACCTTGTCCTATCTGGTTTCCTATTTACAGTTGGGCGGAGCGCGCAGCGTCCGTTCCGCGGCACTGCTGGATAAGCCCTCCCGCCGGGAAGTAGAATATACCCCTGATTATGTCGGCCGGGAAATTCCTGATGCATTTGTAGTGGGATACGGACTGGACTATGCGGAAAAATACCGTTCCCTTCCCTATGTGGGAATACTGAAGCCGGAAATATATACAGACAAATAACTTCCGGATGCGCAGCTTTTTATATATAGCAATTTCGTGCAGACCAAAGAAAGGATTGACTTTTCATGAAGAAAAACGGTTTAAAGGTCGCAATTTGGTATGTGGCTCTGATCGCAGTGGTGATCGTTGTGATCTCTCTGCTCTATGGAGGCGGTTCCAAAACGGATCTTACCTACGGCGACATTGTAAATTACTTTAAAGACGAGAAGGTAGAGCAGTTCTCCGTGGATTACAACACGGCTACTCTGAAAATGATCGTGCGCGCCGCAGAGGACGGCGGCAAGCAGTCTGTGCTGAAATACAGACTGGCTGACGTGAATGTGTTCCTTCTGGATATGAAGGATCTGATCGACGAACAGTATGACGCAGGCATCATCACAAAGTATGATCTCAAACCTGCCACCATCGTACCCTGGTGGGTTAGCTTCCTGCCTTATCTGATCATCGCCATTGTCTTTATCGTTCTCTGGTGGTATATGATGAGTCAGGCGACCGGCGGAAAGGGCAGCAAAATCGGTAACTTTGGCAAAGCAAAAATGCGTACCGGAGACAAGGTGAAGGTCTATTTCCGGGATGTTGCCGGTGCGGATGAAGAAAAAGCAGAACTGGAAGAAATCGTGGAATTTCTGAAGGACCCCCAGAAATTTACAAAGCTTGGTGCAAAGATTCCCCACGGCGTACTGCTGATGGGCCCTCCCGGAACCGGTAAAACCCTCCTTGCAAAAGCGGTAGCAGGAGAAGCGGGCGTACCCTTCTACTCCATTTCCGGATCCGATTTTGTAGAAATGTATGTAGGTGTGGGTGCATCCCGCGTGCGGGATCTGTTTGAAACAGCCCGGAAAAATCCTGCCTCCATTGTATTTATAGATGAAATCGACGCGGTAGGCCGTCAGCGCGGTACCGGACTGGGCGGCGGTCACGATGAACGGGAGCAAACCCTCAACCAGCTTCTGGTAGAAATGGACGGATTTGGCTCCACCGAAGGCATCATCGTCATCGCGGCAACCAACCGTCCCGATGTTTTAGACCCGGCGCTCCTGCGTCCCGGTCGGTTTGACCGGCAGATTACCGTGCATCAGCCCGACATCCACGGACGGGAAGAAATCCTGAAAGTGCACGCCCGCAACAAACCGCTGGAAGCCGGTGTGGATCTTTCTGTGATTGCAAAAACCACATCCGGATTCACCGGTGCGGATCTTGCAAACCTGTTGAATGAAGCGGCGCTCCTTGCAGCGCGGAAGAATAAATCCCTGATTGGTATGGATGAAATAGAGGACGCCTTCACAAAGATCGTGGCAGGCCCTCAGAAAAAATCCATGCGGATCAAGGAATCGGAAAAGCTCAAAACGGCTTATCACGAAGCAGGACACGCGGTGCTGTCCCATGTACTGCCTTTGATTGATCCTGTCCATCAGATTTCCATTATCCCCAGCGGAAACGCTTTGGGATACACCCTGAATCTGCCTGCGGAAGACAAGTTCAGCGTGTACCGGAACGAATTGAAGCAGAAGATATCCATGCTTCTGGGCGGACGGGTTGCCGAGCAGCTGATATTTGACGATTTCTCCGGCGGCGCGTCCAACGATATCCAGCGTGCCACACAAATTGCCCGAAAAATGGTCATGCAGCTTGGTATGAGCGACTTGGGACCGATTCTGTTTGGCAGCGGACATAGTGATACAGAAGTGTTCTTGGGACGGGATTTCTCCCAGAACCGGGACTTCTCCGAAGCAATTGCCGCAAAGATTGACGAACAGATTGAAAAGATCATCGGCGAGGCCTACGACGAAGCAAAACGGCTGCTTACAGAAAATATTGACAAACTGCATTTCATTGCAAAATATCTTGTGAAGAATGAGATTATGAACGGTGAACAGTTCCGGCGCGTTATGGAAAATCCGGACGTTACAGTAGAGGAACTGGAAGAAATGTATGCAGAGAAGCGTCGCCGCAGTGAAGCGGAAAATGAAGCGCGGGCGCTGCAAATTAAGGAAAACGAGCGCCGCAGAGAAGAGGCCCGCAAGCTGGCGGAAGAACAGGAACAGGCAAAGCGCAGCGAGGTTTCAAACGTACCCCCAAGACCGGACGATCCTTCGGATCGGTAAGAAAAATAAAGAACACCCCTTCCGGGGTGTTCTTTCATTATTTAGAAAAGCCTCCCTTGTGTAAAGGGAGGTGGCACAGCTTTCGCTGTGCCGGAAGGATTGTCTGCATAGGCTGTCGATTTGAAGATGATCTAAATTGATAGCAGGGACAATCCCCCACCCGCTGCGCGGGAGCCCCCTTTGCACAAGGGGGCCTTTTAATTTTTTTGCTCTGCGGATCCAGTTAGGGGGAGTCTTTTAAAATCTATACTTTTGAGAGCCTTTTTCAAATAATATAAAAGAAACC
>CANTEM010000010.1 GCA_947652805.1 uncultured Clostridia bacterium
GCATATTCCTTCCGGCATTGCTTACATTCGTGTTTACGTTTTGCCAGCATCCTTAAAAGGGAACCCGATTTTGGTATCATACCGGTACATACCATATTTTGCATCTTTAGAAGCGGTATGTCTCGTTTTTTCCCACCGTCGGTTGGTTGCGATCTCGATCATTTCCCCGATTCCAGCTACGGAACGGTTCTTCACTTTTAGAATGCCAGGTTTTCTATTCAAAATTTGCTTTGTATATTTGGATTGGGTATACTCGCCCGACAAATCCTTTCCGATATACACCTTCTGCCCGCTCTCAATGATTGTATAAACATCCCCAATATGCTCGGCAAGATAATTCGCGATAAACTGATGCTCCGGCAAACCCTTGTTTTGCTTCAAAATATTATCTTCAATCCAGACGACATGTTCTCCGTTTACATTGCGTATCTGGTATTTTACTGCACCGCCGTCTCCTGCCGCATCCATCTGTGCAGCTTCCATAACCAAATCACTCCAAAGCTGCTGTAAGTCTGTGACAGTCTCCTCTGCAAGCTCCCGCATATACCGGGCTTCGTCTCCTTCTGCCTTCCAGTCCCGAAGTGCGTTCATCATCCGCTGGAACAGCTCGTGAATATAGTCGCCGATTCGCTGTACAAGACCGCGATCCTGCTGTGCCAGCGCCGCCAGCTTCTCCTTTGCATCGCTCCGAAGCAAAAACTCCTGACATGCCTCGCACACCACTTCCTCATAGGCGTCCATATAGGAAATTCCATCGTATTCCCGCTGCTTCTTTTGAATCAGCTGATCCACAGGCACATCGTTTTTGGAGAAATTCTCTATCAAAAACCGTGCAAAGGTATGAAACTTGTCCGGCATCTGATATGCCACCCAGTGGGTCAGCTCGTGAGACGCAGTAAACAGAATAGAATCCTGCACCACACTTTCCCCGGCGTTTATATCCACATGGATCGTATTGGTATTCGGATCATAAAATCCACTGTCCCCGATAGAACGTCCCGCCTGATCCTTTTTGCTTTGGAAAAATACAAGATTGATTCCGGCACCCCGGGCAAGAGTCGCTTCAAGAACATCCGCCTGCACCCGCTGTACCTGGGTCAGACTCTCCCGGGCTATGCCCTGATATTCCACTTTCCCCGGACCATGCCCCGGGGATTTTTTCTTTCCCTGAATGCTTTCATGCAGCCGCCTGCGTTTTCCCGCTTCTTCTCTGGAATACTTTTCCCCCTCGTCGTAAATAGAACGGCGTATATCGGCAGGCAGCGCCTGCACACTGCTCCCCTCCAACGCCCGAATATCGCCGATCCGTCCGGCACGGTATGCTGCCCGCACGGCTTTGTTGTACACGGCAGGAGAAATACCCAGAGACGTGCTCCAATGCCCCTGGATCACATCCGCGCCGGCATCGCTCAATCCATATTCATCCCGTATCTTCAACGTGCCCACTTCCACAGTCTCATGCTCCTCCGCCTGTTGAGCAGAACTTTGCGCCGCTTCCCGCACTGCATCATATGCGCCAAGACTGCGCGCCATTTCCACCTGCTCCGGAGAAATTGCAAAGTCCGTCTCCTGAATTCTTGAACTGTCCTTCTGAACGCCTGCCTTTCCGAACTGATAGGCAAGCCGCCAGTTCTGTGCAAATACCGCTGCATCCGCGCCTTTCGTTTTCTGATATGCGTCCACCATAGCAAGGGTGCTGTCATCCGTCATACTGTCCGCTACCGCCCCAAATGCCTCGGACTCAATAGGGGATAATTTCTTCCAAAGAAGCCCCCGCACCCGATCCGCATTTTCTGTCGCGCTGATCGCTTCCCGTCCAATATTTCCTTGAAACGCTTCCGTATCCAGCATATCCGAAAGGAATTGCTCCCCGCCAATGCCTTCAAAAATCTTTTGTTCCTGTTTCGTCAGCTTCCCGTATTCTGCCTTGTACAAAAGCTCCGCCGCATCCGCAGCAGAAACATGCTGCTCCTGCAAAATAGCCTGCGCATGCTCTGTCTCCAGCGCCGCCTCCATTCCAGTACGGAACTCCTTCTGAATAGACTTCTGCGCCTGATTGCGGGTCACATTTGCCAACCGGTCATAAAGCTGCCCGGCTTTTCTGTCTGTGCTCCGCTGGATTCGCTCCGTCTGCCTGTCCCGTGCCGCCTTGTTTTGCACCTTTTCTCCAATCCGCTGGGCTTTTCTGTCTCCTGAGACATCCGCCTCTGAAAGAAGGGTGTTCAAATTTCCGCTTTCTCTGATCTGCTGCCCTGCTGCCTGCCGTGCATCCTGAACCTGCCGCGTCTCGCTTATAAGTCCCATTCCCTTACCAATGCCGGACATCCCCATACCGGATAGGCCTCCTGCAAGTGCCGCCGGTATATCCTCTTTTAAATCGTCATACAGCACCGTAGCAAGGGCTTTCCATTCAGGCATCCCCTGGGCGATATATGCATCCATCCGGGCGCGCAGGGACTTCTCATCGCTGTATACAATAGAATCCACCAACCGGTTCGCCCAGTTGGACATAACCTCCTCGCTCCCCTCTGAGACAAAGCCCCGGAGCAGATCATTTTGGATCACCTTTCCAAGCGTAGAACCAGGCGTATTCAATATGTTGTCGATGCTCCATTTCTCCGTTGCTGCTTCAATAGCACCCCGGACAAAGCCCAATGCAACCGCCTGTATATCGCTGTCTCCGTGCTGCTTCGCTTCTATAACTGCGTCCGCCGCCACCTGGGATCCCATAAGCACGGAAGAAATCGCCCCTGCGGCATGCTGCGCCGCTGTACCAGTCAATCCCAGCGCACCTGTCGCCCCGCCTGCAATCGCCATATTTACAGCGTTGTCCGCCATAGACATGACTGTATCATATGCAAAAGCGCCCACGTTATCAATTCCGATGTGTTTTGTAAAGTCATTCAGAAAAAATCCGTCTGTCGCGCCCCGGATATCCTCCGCTACCTGTCCCCGCACCGCGCCGCTTATATTGGAAAAAAGATGTGTCGGAGAATTGATATCAATATCCTTCCCTGTAACGGTATTCCACACATCCTCCACGTACCCGACTGCTTTGAGCGGCGCCGCAAGTACAGTTCCGGCAGATTCAATCGCTGCCTGTACCGGTCCCTGGTGTGCACGTTCCGCCGCTTCCCTTGTCGTTTTCTCCGTAAGCCGCGCATTCAGCTGCGGAGTCAGCCAGTCTATGTATTCCTGTGCCACATCCTGTTGATTTGTATTATACAGATAATTGAATATCCCTCTCTCATCCTCTGTAATCAGCTTATTACTGCTGTATACAGAAACCTTGGCAGGAAGTGTTTCCGCATCATCAGTACGCCGGAAGAAATCATCCTTATCCACTGCCGGATTCTGCGACTTCTCCTTGTAGTCCGCATGATTCATGACCGAGGCATATACGTTTCCGTATGCCGCACGCTTTGCCTGTTCAAGAGTCCTCTTTTGCTGCCGCAGCATGTTTCTCTTCTCAGAATATTCCGCCACATTTTTCTGACTGTCCCGAAGCCTCTCAAAATCTTCTTTGCTGTGCGGACGGTTCATATCTGGTATATAAGACTGTGCATCCTGTGTCAAAGCCTCAATAGCACGATCAGTCTCTTCAATTTCCTTTTCAAGCCCGGGAATATCGTCCGCTCCCAACCGGGACGCAGCAACCTGCCGTAGCCACGCTGCATCTTCTTTCCTTATCCGTTCTTCTTCCTCGTTCCATTCTTTGCGTGACTTATTCATCTGCCGTGCATGTCCGCGTTCTCCCGGAGTTATAGTAAATAAAACTGTCTCCCCCCTGTCCAGTCTGTCTGCCAGATCATAAAGTTCCTTCGCACTGCTTTGCTCCGTCACACCCAAGCGCTCCCGGCGCTGTGCAGTCTCCTGTATCTTTGCAGCCTTGGCTTTGCCTATCCCCTCGGCCACAGTATCCACTACCCACGCTGCTCCCGCCGTCCGTTTATCTCTGCGCAGCGTATTCCATGCAGCCTGCGTCTTTGCCTGTCGTTGTTCCTCTTTTCCCATAGACTGGATACGGTTCATATCATCCATTAGGGCGGTAAGCCGTCTGTTCTCACGCGCCTGCTCCTGCTGCGACATCTTTGCCGCAAAATCAAAGTAGTCACTGCTTTTTACATATGCATCCAAAGCCCGCCGGTATTCGGAAACCTCCTTCGGATCCATATAGTCGCCCCGCTCCCGCCGCACCTGCCACTGCGCCAGCTTTTTGGCAGAATAGTCAAACCGCCGCGCCTGCGCCTCCTCCTCTGTCTTCGGTGCTTCCCTGAACCGGAAATGTCTCTGTTGCTCACGAAATCCATAAGCCATATTTATACGCCCCCTTCATCCCAATCCTGTTCCTGTAAAATTCCGTATCTATGGTTGTTTGTTCTCCTCACTCAATACTGCTCATCCACAAGCCTGTATTCATTCATCAGTCCGTCCCAAAGATAATACTTTGTCTCTCCGTCCTTTTCTGTGTACCATACCTGCTGCTGCCGTCCGTTCACATTCTCTTTCAGGTTTTGACCATCCCAGTCCTTTGCCCTGTGCACCTTCACACCGCCAATATTGTCCGGCTGGTATCCGTTGGAAAATACACCCTTCTCAATATCCTTGTTGTATCCTCCGTTATACGGATTCTTTCCCTTTTCCACTCTGCGCTCCTTGCCCTCACTGTCATAGAAATATGCATAATTGCCCTCTGTCCGGCTGTACGTAAACAGCCCCACTTCGGTTTCACTTCCGTCCTTATTCGCCCGAAGGTTCGCCGTGTTATACCCTAATTTGTCCAGGCTGTCATAATCCCCCATGGAAAGGTAATTGTTGATTCTGTCCTGCTGCTGCGCATATGCATCCTGCTCCTTCTGATATGCAAAATTGCGCGCATCAACTGCATCCGAATGTGCGTCTCGCTCCTTTTGGTATGCGAAATTTCTTTCGTCAATGGCAGAATTGTATGCAAAATCCCGCTCGTCAATGGCTGCATGATACTGATCACTCCACCGGGTATGCCCCGCATCATATTGCTTCCAGTATTCATTCGACAACTGCCCCCAATCGTTATAATAGTCTCCTACCTGATCCCGGTATTCCCCATATAAGGTGGCAAGATCCTGCCGGTTCGCATCCTGTTCATTCTGATACCGGGCATATGCCAGTTGATACAGCTCCGGCACCACATCATTCAGCTGCTGCATATATCCGTTGTATACCTGCTGTCCCGCAGTAGTCGCATAACTGTTGCCATACCCTCCCGTAAGAGCGGACGCCTGTCCTATGGTGTCCTGCATGGCAAGCCGCCCCTGCCGGGTGTAGCTGTCCTTATACTGCTGATACAGGGTGTCTGCATTCATATCATAAGTGAACGGACTACGACTCAGCACCTTGTCCCGTACTGCCATAAGCTGTGCAGACTGGGACGGCTTTTGCAGTGCATCCAGCTTTGATTTTGCAGCCATCACAGCACTGTCCTGTTCCGGCTTGTAGCCTACACGTAGCTGTGCCAGATTCTGTGCCGCCGCATCCACAGAAGGCGCCTTGTATGCCTGTACCGGGAGCGTTCCACCGCCGGTAATCTCTTTTTCTTTCTTTCCTGTGCTGTAGTTATTCGTGTATGCCATCCCTTTCCTCCATATCCATCCGATTCAATATCTCCGTAAGCTGCATCGCCCATAAATACAGCGCCTCCACCGTCGCTTCCCTGGGCGGCTCAATCCATTCTCTTCTCATTCAAACTACATCCTTTCTATTGCCCCCAAAAAGTAGACTCCAAATTGTATACCGCTCCATTTTCAGACCTCCCCACTCTCCGTTTCCTTGTATAATGAAAGAATACTGCACGGTCCACTCCCCTCCAGCCGCAGCCGGAACCGGTCACACCGCCGGGGAATAAAGGGAATCTCAATCGGTGTAATCCCATATCCCACAACCTCTGTACACGGCACAAAATCTCCGTCATCGTAAGATACAAATACCCGCAGTTCACTCCCCATAGGAAGCACCGCCCGCAGCCGTATCTTTATGAGATACTTCCTCCCCGGATCCCCGCATCCAATCTCTCCGCTTTCGGCAAACCACTGCACCGCTCCCTCACCCGATCCGCTGTCCCCTCGAACGCAGTCCGTGTAAACTCCACCGTCACATGCCATATATAACACATCGCTGTCCCGGCAGAAGGAGCGAACCCGCACGCCGTCCTCCCTGTGCCACATCCCCCGTGCCGGGCTGTACACAAACAAATGAGATACATTCGCACTGTCCAGCATGGAAACATAATACTTTCCCCGCAGCTCTCCTGCCACTGCATCGTGATAAATCTCCCGCCCCAGGGCTGCATCCACCTTCACAGGCGCCGCACCGCTGTAGGCAAGAATCCCGTCACTGGAATGGTAATACAACACCTCGTCACATACCGCAAGGCTTTTGTGACTGCCCGGCTTCACCCCCCGGTAATTGTAGGTGGCAAGCTGAAAGGAGGAGGGCTGAGTCCCATAAACCCGAATAATGGCATTCTCTTTGAAAAACAGAGGATATCCCCCATATACCACCGCTCCGGTAAATACACCGTCCACCCCTACCGTAGCTGTCCAACTGTCTGTAGAGATTCCCTGATATTTATACCAATTCGTAGGATCCCCAAGGGCGGAAGCGTAAATCTCATTGATCACCTCGCCGTCCCGCACACCGTAAAAACATCCCCACAGCCGGTTCCCCGCTTCCACTACAAAATCCATTGCAGGAAGCCGCCGGGATATGCCCACACTCTCTCCCTTACTCAAATTCTTTTTCACCGTTTCAGATATAACCCCATTCAGCACCAACCCCTTCTCTCCGATCCATTTTGCAACCACATAGGTGGAATCATACTGATCCGATATGCCGGATATCTCCACCGCATCTCCTTCCTTAAAGCCTCCGAATATAGCGTCATATACGGTAGTCCCTCCCGATGCACCAGAGGGGGATATGATTACCGGACTTCCGTTCCGCGTCACCTGAACCGCATCCCCAGGATTACTTGGCGGCAAAGACAGGGAAAAGGAAAGGAGAATATAGTTTGTAATATAGTTGTTCCACTCATTCAGTACAGAATTGTATATATACATCGCCCCGGTGCCCACATCCCGCCAAATCATTCCCGATACAGGATCCGTAGGCTTCTCTGTCACAACTACAAAGGAGTTGGAGTTGTATACCCGCACCGTCATGCTCTCCTCATCAAAGGATACATACCGCCCCTCTGTGCAGTAGTTTCCAAGCCACGCAGACGCACTACCGTGCCCGGTCAAAGTAAACTTCCCCTCAATGGGTACATTGTCATATGCCTTCCATTCCCGGTGTGTAATCTTCCCTGTACTATCCACAAATACCGTCCAGCCGTGGGTGTTTACCGTCATCCCGCTCCCACGTACTACAATCAGCGCGTTCTCCCCTCGATATACACCACTGCCGGCAGTATATATCCCTGTTGCTTTCCGGGAAGAAACGGCCCCCGCCGCCGCTACTCCCTGCTCATCGCAAGGCTCCATACGAAAGGAAACAATCGGCGGAGGAATCAGATTTTCCTGCCGGTGGGTTACAGTGATCTCACAGGCAAGCTCTCTCTCCACTGCATTTAAAGCCCCAAAGGTTGCCATTCTGATCCCGTCCGGGAACGCGTATACATATCCGCTTTGTACAGCAAGCTGTGTGTCCTCCGGGTTTTGCAGCGGCACAGATGGACGCGGCTCATCCCCGCTGTCCGATATGAGGGCAAGCTCTCCCCCGTTTTCTCCTTCCCGCACCACTGCAAAGGCAGGCGCAGGGGGATCAGACGCCTTATATTTATGCGTACTCACCCGAGCAATATCGTATACCGTGCCAATATCCGTCTTTCCTCTGGGAGCACGTGCAGACAGCATCGGATACCCGTCTGCTGTCATATTTTCCATTTCATAAAATTCCGCCTCCCCTATCCGCAAATTGTGATTGTATCCCCCGAAGGTGGTGATCATTTCCCCTTTTTCCGCAATATTATTCTGACTTGTCAGATACATAAATCCCCCTAAAACGTAATGTTCGTCTGCTCCCTCCAGCCGTGGGTCCGGTTGTACCATTTTTTATATTCCAACAGCGCCGTATTATACAACGCCGCCGCATTGTTGTATCGGTTCGTTTCTCCCCCCGCAAGATATATCCTTGCATCCAGAAAATGCCTGTATAGTTCTCCAAAAGGCATGGGTACAAGCAGTTCATCTTCCATACTCTCATAGGGACTCCAAGATGTGTCCCCCCCTGTATGGGTGCACAGCACCTCTTCATAAATACGTGCATCTGCCTGGGAAAGCCACTCCATCAGTTGTGCATCCGAATATCTTCCCTGATTCAATGCCCGGGTCCGGGCAATCATATCGCCTACTGTCATATTCACTCCGTTTCCGGGAACTCCTTACTTCCGGGAGCCGCCCTTTATATACAAATGAAAAAGGAGGGGCGCCGCCCCTCCTTTATGAATCCAGGGAAAAGAAACGCCCCGGTATTCATCCTGATCGGGATAACGCTTACGCCTTATCCGACTTTGGAACCCCCAAAGCTCGATAAACTCGCTTCGGGGAACCCCGCATTACTTTACTCTCAATTTCTCAATTCGTGCCGCCACAACCTCGTTGGCTCGATCCGAATTTCGCAGCGCTTCCACTACATACTCCGGAATTTCTACCTCCTTGCCCCGCTGGATCAGATAGGACTCTCCGTTTACATTTACATACAGATCATCCTCCATCACCCCCGGAACAAAAGGAGCCGTGTATTTCACTCTGTTTTCAGCCATATGTACATCCCCTCTCAGTTTCCTTTCGTAGCAATATGATTGGCATAATCTCTCTTAGAGAACTTCCCGCAGCACTCAACCCGGATGATCCGCTCAGGATATAGAATCTTTGCAGCATGCATTGCCTTCCAGCCTACTGTACTGAACTGATTCAAAGGCCCGCCGATTTGCTCCTTGTTTTTGATAATCATTTCCAGGCTCATGCCGTCTGGCTCCACTACGCCGTATGCATCCTTTCCAAAGAACATACAACCGTATACCGCAAGTCCGGCAGGATGTGTTGACGCAGTGTCTGCATAAATTTTTGCCTCTGTAGTCTCAACAAAGCGGCATCCGTGCAGCTCCCCGATCTCTCCATTGAAGATTTCCTTCACACTTGCATACTTGTGCACATCCACCCATGCAGGATCGCTGCGCAAATCATAGGTCACAGAAGGATGCAAAATCGCAACATAAGAACCGTCGATTTTCGGCGCCTTGTTGTTCTTCAAAACAGTAACCACCTGAGACACCAAATCGCTGGTCATCTTACAGGTAGCGTCCAAGGATGCTCTGGCAGTAACCTCCGTACCGTCTCCCTTCGGCGCATAGAAAACAGATGTGGTTCCCTGCATCACATCCCGGGTAAGGGTGTCCAGGGTCGCACCTGCCTGGGACCCATGCTCATCCGTAGCCTCTGCAATCACCGGATCCACCGCCGTAAACTCCAATACATCCGCAACAGGCGTGTAATCCCCGTATTGATTCAGCGTCACATCGATCGATTTTACATCCAGTTTGTTTCCGTCCGGGATCACACCTTCTGTAAGAGGCGTTGTCGCCTTCTTAAAGCTTGTCCATCTGCGCCATTCCACCTTTTTTCCACTTCTGGATTTTAGGGGCTGCTTTCGCCCGAACTGATTGTGATACAGCTCTGCCTTTGCATTCTGCAAAAGCGCCGTATCGTAAAAGGTTTTCATTTCCGGAGACAAATCGTTTCCGGTGGTGTTCATTGTAGTAACATTCACATTGGATACGCCGTTGCCGTCATATCCCGTCTGTGCAGTTGCAAACATCTGCAAATCAAACATAAAAAATTCCATCTTTCACTCTTTCCCTTCCGCGGGTCAGAATCTCACGATTTCTCCCCGCTTTACCCGTTCTATAATATCTCGGATTTGTTGTGGGGACATCTTGGAAGGATCCGTATGCACATCGGCAGGCGCGCCTGCACGGGCGCCGTTTTCAGTCGGTCTGCCACCGCCGCTTTTCACCCGATTTGCAATCTTTCCTTCTGCTGTCTGTACAGCATTTTGCATTGCACGTGAAGTAATTTCATCAAAGTGCACTGCCTGATATGCAGCACGCAGGGACACATGGGGATTCTGACACAGAGACTGGAACAGGGGATTCTCCATTTCCCTGTCCAGATCAAAATCCGGATAAAACTGTTTCGCCTCGTCAATCTGCTGCTGAATACGCTGATATTGCTGCCGTACCCGGTCCTGTTCCTCCCGTGCCGCAAGGGCGTCCTGTGCCGCCTCCCTGGCTCGGTCCGATTCATCCAGCTGCCGCTCCAATTCCGGCGTAGTACCGTTTTTGATCGCGCGCTGTTCGTAATATGCATTGTCGGAAAGCGCCGACTCCACAATCCCCCGCACATCCTTTGCGTCTTTCCCATATTGCTTTGCAAGACGGGAAATCAGTGGCTTCAACTCGCCCAGAGTCTCATTGTTTTTACGCATGCGCACCGCATCCCGGTTGTGCCTGCGGGTATACTCCTGCTCAATGTCCTCTTTGTAAAGCTGGCGAATCTGTTCAAAAGGAATACGCTCCTCTGCCTGCGCCGGGGTACCGCCCTCTCCCGTTTGCTCCTTCTCCGGCAGATTCTTCCCTGCCCCTTCCGGATTGCCTTCTGTCATCCCCGCATGGGAAACATCCGTCCCCACAGAACCGTCCCCCTGCGCCGCTGCATCGGCAAACATTTGCAAATTAAATTGAATCATAAAATCTCCTTTCATACGGGAACCCATCGCGCTGCCGCGCCAAAAACGCACAAGCTCGAAGCGCCTTCATCCTGAGTCAAGCATCTCATTCTGAGCCGGGAAACCCAATCCTATACGGATAAGCCGTATCCTCTGTGAATTGTATGGTCACGTCCATCTACAGCAGCGTCTCATTCTGAGCCAAGCGTCTCATTCTGAGCCGCGGAAAGCATCCACCGTCCACAGGAACGCGCCGGATGTCTCCTATGCTGTGATTCGGGAACCCCAACGCCGGACTATCTCCCGCCGAAATTCCCTCACTTTGCTTTATTATATCTTCCATAGCCACTGCTTTGTAATACCCCCACTATCCCTCCGGGATCTGTACATGGAGTGGATACTCCCCTGCAATCTGCCGAAGCCCCTTTATCACGAATTGATATAGCAGCAGCACCTCACACCGCCATATCGACTTTGGACTACACCGTATATGCAGTTCCCCCTCCCGCAACTCTATTTCCGGCTCCGCCTCCATACACGGCGCATATTCCAGAAGCCATGCTGCCAAGGTCTGGGAGAGTGCACTCACAGCCGCGCATACAATATCCTGTCCATGGGGTGCATATTCCGCGTGTCCCTCAATATCCAATAGAAAATTGTTCAAGTCATATTTTACTATAATCATGTATACCTACCCCGCATCACCTTGAATCCCGCGTCAATTTGGCTGCGTCCGCTCCTGGGCCGCGTCCCGCACACGTTCCATCCGAGAATCCTCCCCTTGCAAATGTTTCCCGGAGCCCACGCCCATTACAGTTGCAGGCTCTCCGCCTATCTGTACCGCAAGCATCCCGGCTGTGTCCGGCTCATACCGGCTGGCAAGTTCCAGCGCAATCTGCTGATACTGGATCAGCTGGTCATATATGGTGCCATTCTGCGCTACTCGTGCGGCGATTTCCTCTTTCCCCGAAAAATCCATGGTTTCCAAAAGCATCAGCGCCTGATCTGCATTGCCCGGCGCAAACACGCCCAACCCATAAAGCTGAATCGCAAGTTCATTCTGCTCCATCTTCTTGTATGGAGAAGATTTCTCTGCCGTCACCTCAATGTCAAATTCTGGTGTCCGGTATCCCATATCCACCCCAAAATCTGTTCCCTGATACCGGGGACGCAGCCCGCTGTTGTTGTAGCTGACAAATTGCTCCTCCCCCATTTCCCCTAAGATGCGGAAATACCGGGGCAAATCATACCGCTCACGCATCAGTTCAATGCAAAGATATACAATCTCCTTGTACGCATTATATGTATGGCTGATTCCGTCCCTGCTTTGCTTGCTGCCTGCCTCCTGCATAGCTGCAATAGCAGATGCCGCCGTGATACCGGATGCAGTACCCCCGTTGTTCACATCCCTGTTCCCGGCAACTTCCTTCAGCTCATCGATCTTGTTTTGCAGATAAGCAAGATAGTTCCCGTCCAGCGGCTTGTAATCCACCGGTCGGATGCTGTCCTGTCCCAGATTCCCTTCCACGTGGATGAAATCGTTTTTCCAGTCTGCATATTCCTTCTCATTCACACTGCCGCTGGTGTCTATAAAATACCGGGGCTTCGCTCCGCACAGGGTGTTTTTCAAAATTGCCTGATTCATCAGATCAATCTGCCGCTGCGCATCCTTGCCGATATCGGTATATCCATATCCGGCAATGGTTCCCTCCACACTGAATAGGGTGTCTATCACAAACGGATACTTGCCGTGTGCGTACCAGCCCTTTTCCGCCACGCTTTTTCCCGCTGTCCCGCTCTCCTGCATGTCCGCACCGCCCGACGCCGCCGTATCGTTCTCCGATGCATAAAGCAACGTGTCCCCGACAAACTTGCAGTAGTGCAGCACCGTTCGCCCCGACGTATCTGTTTTCTTGTAATACCAATCCACCACAGGGGATTTATCGGAGGTGTCAATGCTGTCATCATACATGTACTTCGCCATGGTCACCGCCTCCCCAGGTATCTTGTCCCGTAGCTGACTGTACCGCCGCCGCAACACTTCATTGTCCCACAGCTTCACAAGAAATACGTTGGCGCTATCCTGTATATCCGTAATGCCCGGCTCCCAGAATAGCTCCAACAAATCAATCTTCCGAATCGTGATATCTCCCAGTCCCCCCAGCTTTTGATCATCCCAGAACACGCCGTACACCCCTGTGCCCTGCTTTAACTTATAATAGGTCACATCATCATAGGTGCGCCGGAAATCACATTGCTCCAAAATAATTGGCATCACGCTGGAAAGCCGCTTCGCCTCCTCCTTATCGTCCGCCATTCTGGGACGGATATTCGGAGCGGGAAATCCATCAATAAAATCTGCATGCTTGGACACAATGCAGTTCCATAGCCACGCCGATGCAGGACGCAAGTCCTCTCGACTCCCCTCCCGCAGTTCATCCCATTGCCGCAGCTTCCAGAACTGCTCGTTGCTTATTATCTTCTTTTCCAGATTCGCCTTTGCACTTTTATATTTGCGCAGCAGCTCCACCGCATGCTTGATCTCTCCCTTGCCGATCGCCTGCACCGTCCCTGCTTCTTCATTCCCTCGCCGAAAAGGATTCCACATCGTTATTACCTTGCCTTTCTATGCCCGTGAGGAATCCCCCGGACTGTATCTCTTTTCATCTTTCAGGCTTACCTCTCAAAATATGCATTTTCATGTCCTCGCACCATCTGATTCAACGGATCCACCGCAATTTGCAGCCCCCGCTCCCCTGCCGACACCCTGGGTCCAATGGGACGCGTCATCAGAAAATACCGCCATTCGTCCGCCACATGATCCTCCATGGATGTGTCCAAATCCTCCGGATGGGTAGGAGAAGGAGAATAACAAAGAAGGGGAATCGTCCGGATAAATGCCTTGCATGTGCTGAATACATACATCATGGGATATCCGTTTTCGTCAAATGCAAGCCTGTAATGACACTGCATCCACCCGGGAATGCGGGCATTGTCCCCCGGCTCAAAAAATACACCATGCCGCTTCGCAACGTCCGCCGTACTTTCGCCACGGGAGGCGTCCCATATGGAAGGATCCGCCACACCCCGGATATGCTTTCCACGTAAATAGGGATGCTCCCGCTCCATGCGGGCAATCTCGGCAAATTGCCGCTCCGTTGTCCACTTTACCCCCTCGTTCGGGGTGTCCGTGCAACCGTATAATTCCAATATCCGATATACCACATCATCCGGAGATACAGCCCACCATGCACAGGAAAAGGGCTTGTTGTATCCCCAGTCATAGGAACGGTATATCCGCATGTTCGTCTGCCCCACATCAAAAGGATCGATCACATGGGTCCAGCGCCCGTCTTTATAATGCTTTGGATCGTCTGTAAATTCTTCAAAAAACTGCCCCTCAAAAATGTCCCAATCTCCGTCCAACCACGCCCGGCGCAACTTTGGCGGAAGCGCCTCCAGCTGCTTGATATAATCCGGCTGATACCGGGTCAGTGCCGCATTGTCCGTGGGCAGTGCCTTGATAAATGCATAATCCTCCGGCTTCTCCCCCGGCTTATACCTGCGATCAATAAATAGCCGCTTGATATATGCATGTCCTTGCCCGCCCGGGTTGCAGGTAAAGTATACTCTTTTCGGAAAAGCATTGACACCCCGCACACAGGCAGTGATTTTCTGCATCTGCAATTCCGATAGCTGGGTCGCTTCATCCAGATAAATCACATCATACTCTGTTCCCTGCAACCGGTCCGTATCGTTCTCTTTATCACAGTACGCAAAATGTATGGTGCTCCCGTTCGGGAATTTCAGCACCTTGTCTTTGTCATTGTATTTTGCAAAGCCCAGAAGCTGCCCTCTCAAAACCTCAATGTGATTGCGCATCAGCTCCGGATAGGTGCGCCTGACGATCAACTGCCGGATTCCACAGTAGCGATACGCCAACAAAATCGCCTTGGTGCGTACAAACCAGCTCTTTCCGCCGCCTCTCGCGCCGCCGTATGCTACATACTTGCACTTTGCAAGCATGGCAGTCCGCTGCTTTTCATTCGGCTCTCCCAGCAGAAGCCTCATTCTGTCAAGTCCTCCGTTTCCCCTTCCAGGGGAACAAATACAATCTCAACCTGCCGGTCCGCTCCATCTCCTGCATCTACAGTCTGGGTGTCCTTAATGCTTTTGATCGTTCCCGCAAGCTGCCGCAGGGATGCAAGGTTCACTTCCTCTACTCCAT
Source organism: uncultured Clostridia bacterium (assembly GCA_947652805.1). Classification (GTDB taxonomy): domain Bacteria; phylum Bacillota; class Clostridia; order Oscillospirales; family CAG-272; genus Avispirillum. Next base: position 14,993 of record CANTEM010000010.1, read on the forward strand.
CCACCATATCCTGTAACGCCTTATCCACAATATCCAGCAGCTTATCATTGGCGTCCAGAATCCGCTGGAGCCGATCCGCTTTCCGGTCCGATTCCGCTTCTATGATTTTTGTGTCCGTTTTTGCATCCGTTTTGTCCCTCAGCTCCCGCCACCTTTCCGTCGCCGCCCGCTTACGCAGCGTATGAAAACTTACTTTATATTTATCGGCAAGCTTCCGATAGCTGGTTTCACCGCGTATATACTCGGCTTTTATTTTTCTCCACTCCGCCAATAAAAAACACCCCCAAATCTGCTATAAAAATCATACAAAAATGCGCAAAAAAATGAAATACCCCCACTGAAAGGGTATTTCATTCCAAAAATCAATCTTTATATGCCAAAAAAGGAGTCTCCACCCCCAAATCCCTTTATACACGCCTTAAAGCTTCTCCTCCCACATAGCATTCATCATCCGTGCATACCTGCACTTTTTCCAGTCTCTACAGCAATACTTTTTCATATACTCCTTTTTCGCCGCATCCGATTTAAAAATCGAATGCATGGAAGCCATCTCTTCCACCCCATCACATTTGATCTTTCGATTTTCATTCGTATGATAATACGGACAAAGAGCATATTTATCCTCATAACTTGCCGGCATTTCCACATCCTCCCCTTTTTTCATCCCCGCTCCTTTTTTTCCATTTCATAAGCCCCAGAATGGCCATGGCAAAATTAAACGCATACAGCATCCCCTGTGCATATTGCCCAATCCAGACGTTATATACACACCAGAACCCATTTGTACACATCCACACATAAAAACACCACCGCTTTCCAAAGCTGTTCGCCACCGTTCCCACAATTGTCGCAAACGTCACCCCATACACTATGTACACCACTTTACACCTATCCTCCTGTCTCCAAATACTTTACAATCACCTGCCGGGCCTCCTCCCAGCCATAGCATACCGCCGTGGCATATCCCTGCTTTGCCAATGCCCAGATCCATGCCTGCTGCTTTTCCGTAGGCTTGTTCTTTCCTGCCTTCAGCTCAATGTATAAGCCGTGCCACTTCCCCCGCGCCACAGGCAGACACAAATCCGGCACCCCCGCTTTCACTCCCTGCCGCTTCAAATTCGCCGCTTCTTTTTCATCCCGTTTCCCTCCGTTCGGTATGTGATACAACAAGTCTATTTCCGGGAACCGCTGCCAACTATATCGCGCCCATCGAAACAATGCCGCCTGTTCTTCTGCTTCCCGCTGCATACTTTTTCCTCCTCACTCCTATACATCACCACAGACAAATACCAATGCCCGTTGATCTCGTTGTAATACGCGCTCGCTTCTACAAAGCGATATCCCTCATATCTGTTCTCCCAGTACGCCCGATCATCCACCCGTTGCTGCGCCAAACGTGCCAGCCAGCTCTCACTCATCTTTCCATCTTCGGGCGGAAGCACATTGGGCTTGTCCAGATTCTTAGACCCAGCCCACCGCTTGGATCCCATAGGACATTTTGTCATATACTTCGCCAGCGCCTCACAGCCCTTTTCCCCCGGCTGCAAACGGTCTGCGTTGGTATAGTCCCCGTGCCCCCACAGCTGCTCCGCTATATCTCTGTCCATTCCGGATAGGACCATGTGAAAGTGCCAACGGAGAACCCCTGTCCGCTCACTTACCTTTGCTTCGATCACGTACACATATTTTAGCTCCGCCAGTCCCTTTTTCCTGCGCCACCGCTTGACTCTCCTTATGTAGTTCTGTATATCCCTGCGTACCCCGGCTTCATCCGCCGGCATTTCCGAATCCCGGTAGGTACCATGTACCACAATATCTTCTTTTCCAAAGTTCGTGTTGATCAGACGCACAAACTTCTTACGTGCATTCTTTAAATTCAGTTTTTTCTGTGCTTCACAAGACATCTTCGTTTTCGGAGCACGATCCGGAACTCTCCGTCCGTCCGAAAAAACCGGATAAAACTCAATTTCAAACATATTCCCGGATTCTATCCGTGATTCCCGAATCATACCCCTGCTTCTTTCCTTTACATCATGTTCCTAAATCGTGACTGACTAAATTTGTATAGTGTGCTTCCAATTCAAAAAATGTGTTATACAGCATAGACCGTATATATGCCCTTTTATTCCGTATCAGATAGGGAACCTTTGCATACTCTGATGCTACAAACTCTACATGCTCCGCCTCGATGCTGCGAAATATCTCCTGTACCATATACACAGGCAGTATTTCCTCCTCAATTTTCACCTGTCCACCCGGATCCAGCATCAGTACCTCAGCAATGATTTTGCATACCCCCTCAATCCGTTCGTCCGGACTTTGAAACAGATCATACCCAATCTGTCTTTTTACGTCCGCGAGTACCGCCTGAAAGGACGGACGGACAGACGGATTTTTCTGTGCATTAGATTTACATGTTTTTTCCCCATACATGATAGACTCTCCCCTTCTCCCTCTCCTGTATATGGTTCATAAGATAATATCGAATACAAGCCCGAAAACATCCCGCGGATGTTTAAACTGACTGCTATATATATTAAAGGAAGAAAACTGTTTCTTTCCCTCCCCTCTCCCGCTCACCGGCTCTACTTTCTCCGAATCCCTTCCCAAGTCTCACCGAACCATTCTCGAAATGCTTTACACTTTTCGTATCTACAATGCCTGATCCTACAAGTTTTACACACCGGACATTCACTCCCCGCATTCGCCGGGTTCATTTCCTTTGATTTATCCTTCATTGGTTTCTCCTCTTAAAATTCTTTCGAACAATAAGGACCAATCACCTCAGCTGTAATAGCATTCCAGTCCAACGCCTGTCCACATGAACGGCAGCAACTCTCTGAATAGGATACCTTTTTCCCGCAAGGACAGTAAATTTCAAAATATCCACCTCTACAATATAACTTCGCAGTAAGCGGCGCCGGAATCTGCTTCCCTAATGCGTCTGCACCCATACAGGCAGCTACATCTTCCTCTGCGTTTGCATTGAGCATCGTCCTCAATATTTCGATTGCCTTCTCTCTTTCCATTCCCTTTATTCCTCCATTGTTTCCCCATCCATCTTTGCCCCACAACCGGGACAGTACCTCGAACGGTGCTGTACAGCCTCATAGCAGCGCGTCATAGCCAGCTCGCCGCATACAGAACAAACCAAATCCAATCCGTCATCATACTCCCACTGCCCATGCACTACCTCTTTTACCTCTGCATCAGGAATACCCACAAGCACATCAAACAGATCGTAAAACGATAGATCAGTCTTCTCACTGATCTTCTCCGCCGCTTCTACTGCTCCTATGTATCTCGGCATTTCCTGCACACTTCCTTTAAAATCCCGCACGTCATAAATCTCCCCCACCATTCTGTCATTTCTCTGCTTCTGCAAATATATGAAAGACTCTTTTCGATAACGCTGTATATCGTTTAACTTTTTCTCCACCGTTTCCGGATCCAATAAATTGCGGATTATGTTTATCAATTCCGTCTTAGTGCATTCTTCAAGTCTCATTGGGTTCTCCTTCCTCACACTTCCAAATCCTCATCCAAAAAACTGATTTGCCGCGGATCATCGCCTACCCACCATGCCATTACATCCTCCCCGGTTTTCCATGTGCCATTCTCCCGCCCAGCTTCTGTACGTGCCCGCAGCATCCGATTAAATGCACGGACGTAATTATTCCTGTATTTCGGATACCTTGCAAAGTCCGCTTTCATGCCGCCGCTCCCCTGCATCGGACACCCGATACATCCCACACGGCTGTTCCCGCATTGATACAGGGGATTGGACGCACATCCGTAATGTCCCAGAAACTCCCATACATCCCGATCTGTCCAGTCCACAATCGGATTCACCATTGTGGATGTAGTTCTGTAACAATGCTCTACAAACCGCCTGGTTTCGGCGTTATCATCGTTCAATACGATTCCGCCCTTGCCGTTTTGTACATACTCCACACCCATACTTTCGGCGGTTTTCTTTGTAGTTGCCGGTTTCCCAACGATTGTCACAGCATCATTGTTTTTCCGTCTGTTATCACTCTCCGCCCACCGTACTCCCGTTATTTTCATCCTGCCTTTCCCGCCATGCTCTTTCAATACCTCGCAGCAATACCGCCTACGGCGGGTAGGCGGTACCTTCTTTTCCGCAATCAACCGCCACATGCTTAGTTTTGGGTAGTTTATTACAACATCCGGAATAGACTGTACATACCAGAATGTTTCCGGCGCGTCTACTGTAGTAAGGTTATGTACAATATCATGCTTCACCCCTGCAAGGGATGCAAGAATCCGGATGCAGTCGCTGTCCTTCCCGCCGCTGTAGCAAAGGTAATACGGTTCACTCTCCGGTTCAAAGGACCGCAGCCACTGGATCGCTCGCTTCTCCTTCTTTTTATCCATTCTCACATTTCTCCAATCGAACATTGAACCGTTGCAGGTTGTTCCAAAATACCGGAAAGCATCTTCTCCCGGGATTGTCTATAGAACTTCCTGTCTACTTCAAATCCGTATGTACTGCGCCCAAGCTCATATGCCGCACGCAGTGTGGATCCGCTTCCTGCAACCGGATCGATTACTACCTCCCCCGGATCTGTAAATATCTCTATCAACCGTTTCAGAACCTTCACCGGCTTCTGCGTCGGATGTATTTTGGGATATTCTCTGCGGGAATCCCTGCTCCATTCAAACCAGTTGAATATCATATGTCTTTGCCCATCCGCATCCGTGTTATTAAACTTCGGCAGTTTGTCCCTGTACAGGACAACGGCAAACTCCATTGCACCGACGATCTTCATATTTGCTTTCAAAACCTGGGCAGAATAGTTCTTGCAGAAAAACAACGGATACGACTTTGCAAATCCATATTTCCGCCCGTATTCTATTACCGTCTGCATCTGCTCAAACGCACAAAAGACAATCATTGCAGGAGCGTTCCCTTTATCCTTTGGTTCCTTTTTCCACCAACTGCTTGGCATATTCCAGATAGATGCCCGACTTCACGCG
>CANTEM010000011.1 GCA_947652805.1 uncultured Clostridia bacterium
GGAATCATTCTTTTCAATGCGATATTCTTATGTAGGCTTGCTTCCTATATTCTGATAGATCTTATGTCTGGAACGGCTTTTGTATTTTTTATTTTGATGATTGTTTTCATGATAAAAGCACCGGCAACGGATCAAAACAGTATTTTTGGGATCAGAGCACCGATAACTTTGAACCACAAAGAGGTCTGGAATAGAACCCACCGGTTTTTATCCATAATCATAGCGGGATGTTTGCCGGCAAGCTTTCTTCTGATTTTCTTCTGGTGCAATTGGGGGCGCTTTTGGAGCAGTGCGGCGCTTGTTATCCTTCCTCTCTCCAGCAGTTCGATTTATGCGAGCATAATCGGACGGCCGTATGAAAGAGCCGAAGCAGAAGCACGTGAGAAACAAATCCGAAATGAGCAAGGGTACAGATGATTTTATTAGGAATTGATTCAAATACATGTACAGTTACTTATATGAATAGAAGCATGCAAAAAATATCCGTATATGGGAAAGTGTAACAATAAAATGCAAATGAGTATTTCTGCTGAAATTATCTCCGTGGGAACGGAGCTCCTTCTGGGAGATATCACCAATACAAACACCGCATACCTTGCCCGCCGTCTGGCGGTGCTCGGTATCCCCCTTTACCGGCAGACGGTGGTGGGCGATAACGCCCCCCGTCTCATTCAGGCGCTGGAGGAAGCGTACAGCCGCAGCAATCTGGTAATCCTCACTGGAGGACTGGGTCCTACCTGCGACGATATTACCAAAGAAACGGTGGCGGAGTACTTTTCCCTCCCCATGGAGGAGGATGCGCCCACCCGCAGCGCCATAGAGTCCTATTTTCATGCACAAGGACGTTCCTTTACGGAAAATAATCTGAAGCAGTGTCTGGTGCCTGCCGGCGCAACGGTGTTTACCAATAGCTGGGGAACCGCTCCCGGAATCGGGATCGAGCAGGACGGAAAATATGCAGTGCTCCTGCCGGGACCACCCCATGAATTGAAGCTGATGTTTGAAGAAACGGTGCTGCCCTGGCTTTCCCGGCTGTCGCCTTATACGATCTATTCCCTGAATCTGCACCTTTCCGGGATCGGAGAGGGTGCGGCGGAGGCGATTCTCCGGGATATGATGGATGCGGGGGAGAATCCCACCATTGCTCCTTACGCGGGAGAGGATGATGTACGCATCCGGATCAGCGCCCGGGCGGAAAATGAGACGGAAGCCCGGAAAATGTGCGAAGAGACGGCCCGGAAAATTTGGGAAACCCCGGCTGGAAAATATATTTATGCCTGCACAGATACCCCGGAAGGGGCTACGGCAGTGGTGGAGAGAGCCCTTCTTGCCCTGCTTGCCCAGCGGGGACTTACCTTCGGTGCGGCGGAATCCTGCACAGGCGGCACGGTGTGTCAGCGGATCACTGCACTGCCCGGCGCGTCCGCTGTTTTGCAGGGAGGAATCGTATCCTATTCCAATACCGTAAAGGCACAGGTTCTGGGTGTGGAGCAGAAGATTTTGGATACCTTCGGCGCTGTGTCGGAGGAATGTGCCGCAAAAATGGCAGAGGGTGCCCTGAACAGCCTTGGCTGTGACGTTGCCGTATCTGTCACCGGCATCGCCGGTCCGGACGGAGGTACGCCGGAAAAACCGGTGGGCACCGTTTGCTTTGCCGTGTCCTTGGCAGGGGGAGAAACGGTCTCCTGTACGGAGCATTACCGCAGCGGACTGACCCGGGAGCGAATCCGCCGGCTTGCTTCCACAAAGGCAATGCAGCTTGCGATTGCCGCAGTAAAAGGAACGGGAGCCGGAGAGGCATGAAATTATTAGAGCAAATTCAAAGCCCTGGCGATTTGCAGGATATGAAGGGTGCGGAGCTGGACGCCCTTGCGGCGGAGATCCGGGAAAAAATTCTGTCCTGTGTGTCGGAAACGGAAGGACATCTTGCGTCCAATTTGGGCATGGTAGAAGCAACGATTGCCCTGCACCGTGCGTTCGACAGCCCCCAGGATGCAATTGTATTCGATGTGGGACATCAGGCATATGCCCATAAGCTGCTTACGGGCAGATACAAGGAGTTTGACACCATTCGCCAATTCGGAGGAATATCTGGCTTCACCAACCGGGAGGAAAGCGATCACGATGTGCTGACCGCCGGACACAGCGGCAGCGCCCTGCCGACAGCGCTGGGAATTGCCCGGGCAGCGGCAATGGAAGGCTCGGACCGGTATGCGGTGGCAGTGGTTGGAGACGGATCCTTTACAAACGGTATGGTATATGAAACCCTCAACTGCTGTGCGGATGAGGGACTGCGGCTGATCATCCTCCTCAATGACAATGAAATGTCCATATCCAAAAATGTGGGGGGGATATCCCGGTATTTTTCCCGGATGCGCACTTCACGGCGGTATTTTGCATTCAAACGGCGTTTGCAGGCGGGGCTGCGCAAGCTGCCCTATGCCGGGGAAGCCATGATCATGGGGGCGTACCATATAAAAGAGTTTTTCAAACGTCTTATCATGAAAACCAATATGTTTGAAAATATGGGACTGTATTATTTGGGTCCTGTAGACGGCAACGACGAGGAAAAAATCGAGCTGCTGCTCCGGGAAGCAAAAACAAAAGATCGCTGCACGCTGATTCATATGATCACGCTGAAAGGGAAGGGGTACGCCCCGGCTGAGGAGCATCCGGCCCAGTATCATTTTGCCGGTGGCTTTGATTTGCATAAAGGTGTATGCACTCCGCCCAGCCGGACCTTTTCTTCCGTATTCGGCAGTCATATGTGCGCGCTAGCTCTGAAAAATCCCAAAATAGCGGCGGTGACCGCCGCTATGGATAAGGGAACAGGACTGACCAATTTCAAGCAGATTTTCCCGGATCGGTTTTTTGATATGGGAATCGCGGAGGAAGCGGCGGCGACCTTCACCGCAGGACTTGCTATTGGCGGCAGCGTGCCGGTGTACGCCGTATATTCCACCTTTCTCCAACGGGCGTTTGATCAGCTTTGCGAGGATATTGCTATGCAGGGAATCCACGCAGTGATCGCCATTGACCGGGCAGGGATCGTCCCCGGAGATGGAATTACCCATCAGGGTGTTTATGATGTGTCTCTGCTGTCCTCCATTCCCGGAGTGACCCTGTACGCGCCGGAAACCTATGGAGAATTGAAAGCTTGTCTGGAACGGTGTATCGCCGGAAAGGGACTGTGCGCGCTCCGCTATCCGAAAGGGGAAGTGGCGGATTACGACAGAACCAGGTTCCTGCCTATGGCCGGGGATATGGCGGCTACAGATACTGGGGATGCGGACGCGGTGATTCTTACATACGGACGGCTTACTCATCATGCTTCTCTCGCCGCGTCGCAGCTGGCGGATCGGTATAAGGTACGGATTGTAAAGATGCTTCGGGTACTGCCTCTGGAGCTCGGGCAGATCGCGGCTTTGTGCAAAGATGCATCTTTGGTATATGTGCTGGAGGAAAGTGTCCGCAGCGGTGGTGTGGGCGAGGCGGTGGCGGCATATTTTGCCGGACAGGGCACGTCAGTGCCTGTACATATCCGGTGCGTGGAAGAATTTTTGCCCCATGGAGATTTGCAAAGTCTGTTTCGCCTGTGCGGTTTTCTGCCTGAACAGATCGCAGAGGAGATTGCAAGTCTGCTTGCCCCGTGAAATTTGCAAGTCTGCTATAGTCATCCGTCAAATGGGAGTTTTTAGAAAGGCGTTATCCAAGGCTCCCTTGTGAGAAGTCTTAACCGAATAAAAAAGCCTCCCCCCAGCAAAGGGAGGTGTCGCCAAGCGAAGCGACAGCGACGGAGGGATTGTAAAGCTATCGTTTGCAGCATCTGCAAATCGGCAATATCGCTAAGACAATCCCCCCGAGTTTTGCTACGCAAAACCCACCCCCCTTTGCACAAGGGGGCGTAACAATGAGAGCACCATAGGATCCGCATCGCGGCTCCAGCTGGGGAAAGGCTTTTGGTTGGGTTAGAGCCGCCAGCGGATTCTTACAAGGTAGCCTTTTCGGAGATACAAGATACAATTCTCTAAAATTTTGCATAATTGTCGTTGACATAATGCAAAACATGGATTATACTGTAAACAAGCTCTGACAATATGCAGGAGGAATACCGTGCAAAAAGAAACAAAAAGAAGAACAAAACGGTTTCATGATATAAACGGCGACCGGGACGGCAAAATCGAGTTTTCGGAAACCACCAATCTGATCGAGCAAAGCGTACATCACTATTCTTTGCAGGATCGGGAAACCCCGTATCTGTACCGGCAGCTGTACAGCTATGACGCGGTGCCCCGGGTTTCCTTCAACCACCGGTATGTTCCTATGAATATGCCGGATGAAATCTGGATCACAGACACCACTTTCCGGGATGGACAGCAGTCCCGCGCTCCCTTTACGGTAGATCAGATCGTGGATCTGTTCACCATGCTCCATAAGCTGGGCGGTCCCAAGGGAATCATCCGGCAGACGGAATTTTTCGTGTATACGGAAAAGGATCGGGAGGCGCTGGCGCGCTGTATGGATCTGGGTTACGAATTTCCCGAGATCACCAGCTGGATTCGCGCGTCTACCCAGGATTTTCAGCTTGTGAAAAGTCTGGGTATCAAGGAAACAGGCGTGCTGGTTTCCTGTAGTGATTACCATATTTATAATAAAATGGGACTCACCCGTGCCAAAGCAATGGACAAGTATCTGGGCGTGGTCCAGGAAATTCTGGATATGGGTATCCGTCCCCGGTGCCACTTTGAGGACATCACCAGAGCCGATTTCTATGGGTTTGTAGTGCCCTTTGCAAACGAACTGCGCAAGCTTGGAGAGGAAGCGGGCATTCCCGTAAAAATCCGTGCCTGTGACACCATGGGCTACGGGGTCACATACCACGGCGCAGCGCTGCCTCGGAGCGTTTCCGGAATCATATACGGACTGATGCACTATGCCGGCATTGATTCGTCCATGCTGGAATGGCACGGTCACAACGATTTTTATAAAGTAGTGCCCAACGCGGCAACTGCATGGCTGTACGGCGCGTCCGGCGTAAACTGCTCCCTTCTTGGAATCGGGGAACGCACCGGCAACTGTCCGCTGGAGGCAATGGTCATGGAATATGCTTCCCTGCGGGGTACCCTGGACGGAATGGATCCTACGGTGATCACGGAAATTGCCCGGTATTTTGAAAATCAGATCGGGTACGAAATCCCGCCCCGCACGCCCTTTGTGGGACACGATTTCAATGTTACCCGTGCGGGAATCCACGCGGACGGACTGCTTAAGGATGAGGAAATTTACAATATATTCAATACGGAACTGATTCTGAACCGTCCCGCTTCTGTGGCGATTGATGCCCACAGTGGACTTGCCGGCATCGCTCACTGGCTCAATGCCCAGCTTGCAGAAAAGGGAATCGACAAAACCTACGGCAAACGCAGCAGTGCGGTTATGAAAATCAAGGAAATGGTAGACGCCCAGTATGCTGCCGGACGGAACACTACCATGAGCGATGCGGAGCTTGGTGAAATGGTGCGGCAGGTGATTCCCGGACTGGCAGATCGGTTTTAAGGGAGCTTTTCCAGAATTTTTCTGAAAAAAGAAAATTTCTATTGCATTTTGCTCTGTACCGTGCTATAATACATAGGCGTTCTATCTGAACTGAACCTATTATTTGTTTTTATATAGAAAGAAGAGGAGAGGCAAAATGACAACAGCACAGCTTGTAATTGGCATTATTCTGATCGTATTTGCTGTTTTTCTGGTAATCGCAGTATTGCTCCAGCAGGGCAAGGCGCACAATCTTTCCGGTACTATTGCCGGGGGCGCGGAGACTTTCTTCGGAAAATCCAAAGCACAGACGATCAATAAAAAACTTTCTATTCTGACAACAGTGGTTTCTATTATTTTCGTGTTATTGGTATGCTCCGTTTACGTGATGCAGGATACCGGCAAGGCTTCTGACTTCAACAGCTTCTGGGGTATGGTATTCGGTGAAAACGAGGACGAAGATGCCCACGATCACGATCATGCAGAGGATACAACCGCGGCTGATGAAACAACTGCCGCTGACGATACCACAACAGCGGACGATACCACCGCTGATGCAGAAACTACCATTGATGCTGCGGAATAAGGGAATAAAAAGAATACGATTGTACAGCGTCTTTCTGCGGAAAGACGCTGTATTTGTTATGCAGAAAAACAAAAAGGCTCCCTTGTGCAAAGTTGATGTACGGTTCCGCCCAAATAAGAAGGCTCCCCCCAGCAAAGGGAGCTGTCACAGCTTTGCTGTGACTAAGGGATTGTTTATCACTATATTGCCGATTTGCAGATGCTGCAAAACGATAGCTTTACAATCCCTCCGTCGCTGTCGCTTCGCTTGGCGACACCTCCCTTTGCTGGGGGGGAGGCTTTTTTGTTGTGCTGGAGCTACCAGCAGATCCGGCTGGGGGGAGCCTTTTCATTTGTACAAATTCCTATGTGCCCCAACAAAGAATCGGACAAATCTTGACTTTATACCGCAGAATGTGGTAAACTGACCACATATTGTACACGACAAAGGAGCAAGTGCAGATGCCTACCAAATTGCAGATTACTACGATCACCATGCCCTGCCAGCATATGAATGGGGAATCCTCCCTGCCGCCGCTGTCTAAGCTGAACTTTTGGCACAGAAACGGTGATTCCGGCCTTTCCGAAGATGACGAACTGTTTATCGGCTACGGTCACGTTCCGTCCCCGTTCCCCTATCGGATGCAGGATATGTATACCCGTCCGCTCCATGATACGGAAATGATGGCTGTCGTTTTGGAAAACGAATATCTGATTGCCACTTTCCTCCCTCAGTGGGGCGGCAAGCTGATGTCTCTGTTTGATAAAGAAAAAAATAAGGATCTTCTCTATAAAAATTCTGTCATGCGTCCCTGCAATCTGGCATTCCGCAATGCATGGACTTCCGGAGGCGTGGAGTGGAACTGCGGTATGTTCGGACACCATGTACATACCTGTGAGCCCATGTTCACCACCACCACCAAGCTCGCTGATGGTACACCCGTGCTGCGTATGTATGAGTTTGAACGGATCCGTCAGGTGGTTCAGCAAATGGACTTCTTCCTCCCAGCAGGATCGAAAGTGCTGTTTGCCCGGAACCGGATCATCAATCCCCTGCCGGATGTGGTTCCCATGTACTGGTGGAGCAATATCGCTGTGCCGGAAACACCGGATACCCGCATTATTGTTGACGCAGACGGCGCATATGTGGCGGACAATAATACCAGCCTTGCACCGATTCCCGAATATAACGGGGATGATGTTACCTATCCCATTAATGTGCCCGCCGCTGGGGATTATTTCTATCATATTCCCCCGAAGAAAAGAAAATTTGAAGCGGCTGTGGATGCAGACGGTTACGGACTGATCCATACGTCTACTATGCGGCTGAAGGGCAGAAAGCTGTTTTGCTGGGGACAGAACCCCGGCGGCGACCGGTGGCAGGAGTATCTTACCGAGGACGGCAGCGACGACCGGTATGTAGAACTGCAAGCGGGTCTTGCCCATACCCAGTATGAGTGTATTCCCATGCCCCCCAACACAACGTGGGAGTGGCTGGAAGCATACGGCGCAATGAACGCGGACGGCGATACGGTACACGGCGAATGGGAAGGTGCAAAAGAGGAAATTCGCACACGGCTGGATGCAATCATTACCGATGACGAAATGGATCGGATTCTGGAAGAGACAAAAGAAATGGCGCGGGCAGCTGCAACCGGCGAAATAATCCTCTCCGGCAGCGGATGGGGTGCGCTGGAAAATATGCGCCGGGAAAAGAGTGGCCGTCCCCTTATGGCGCCCCACTTAGATTTCGGAACAGTAGGGGAAGAGCAGGCAGACTGGGTATGCCTTATGCAGCGTGGATTTTTCCCGGAGCATGATCCGGCCCAGGTGCCTCCCTCCTGGATGCTGCAAGAGGAATGGGTGCATATGATGGAGAATGCTGTATCCGGCGGAGATATGTTCTCCTGGTACGCGCATTTGCAGCTTGGCATGACCTATTTATGTATGAACCGTCTGTCTGAGGCAGAGCAGCTTTTGGAAAAGTCCATGATGCTGCGTCCCTCCTGCTGGGCAGTTTACGGCTTGGCGCATGTAAAGCAGCAAATCGGCAACAGCAGCGCTGCGGCGATTCTTGCCGCCCGTGCGTATCGGATGCGTCCGACGGATATTTCACTGGCAAAGGAAGCAATGGAACTGCTTGTGGGCGCGGAGATGTATGAGGACGCACTGGAGCTTGCCCGGGGAATGACTCCGGAAATGCAGACGGTGGGCAGAGTCCAGCTTTATACTACCCAGGCGCATATACGGCTCGGTCATATCGAACAGGCGGAAGCGGCGCTGTATGCCGGCGGCGGTGTGGTCCTTCCCGATATACGGGAGGGAGAACTGAGCATTACAAATATGTATCTGGAAATTGCAGAACAAAAGGCTGCCCGGGACGGCTTGCCCTTTGACCGGGAAACGGAGCCTGTTCCTCCGATTTTTGATTACCGGCAGTGCGACAGCACCAGACGGCGCCCCGCACGGAAAAGAGTGCGCGGATGATGCGGGGACATACAAAAGCAATCGGTAACATCATGCTGCTGACGACCGCCATTATCTGGGGGCTTTCCTTTGTGGCGCAAAGCGAAGCCATGGATTACATGGAGCCTCTTACTTTTCAGGCGGCGCGCAGTTTTGTCGGCAGTGCGGTATTGGTTCCGCTGATTTTAATAAACAGCAGAACCCGGAAAAAGTATCATGTCGGCGGACAGATGGACAGGGCAAGTCGGAAAAAACTGCTTTTTGCAGGCGCTGTTTGCGGTGTTGTTATGTTTGCGGCGGCGATGCTCCAGCAATATGGGATTGCCCTCGGTACTTCCGGCGGAAAAGCGGGATTTATCACGGCAACCTATATTCTGCTGGTGCCGCTGTTCGGTCTCTTCCGGGGGAAAAGCCCCGGACTGCGGATTTGGATTTGTGTGCTTGCAGCGCTATGCGGCTTGTATCTTTTGTGTATTACAGGCAGCTTTTCCTTTGCCCCCAGCGACGGGATCGTACTCCTTGGCGCAGTATTCTGGGCATTGCATATTTTGGTGATTGACCATTTGGCGCCGGGACTGGACGGCGTGCAGATTTCCTGCATCCAGTTCTTTGTGTCCGGTGTGCTGGCGTCGGTGGGCATGTTTTTGTTTGAATCCCCCAGTTGGCAACAGATTTTGGACGGTTGGATCACGATTCTATATGTAGGCGTTCTGTCCAGCGGGGTTGGTTACACTCTGCAAATCTTAGGACAGCAGCGGACAGAACCTGCGATCGCGTCCCTTTTGATGAGTTTTGAATCTGTATTTGCAGTCCTTGGCGGGATCCTTGTTCTGCATCAGATTCCTACGGTTCGGGAATGGGCAGGATGCGCGCTGATGTTTGCGGCGATCATATGCGCACAGCTTCCTGGGCGGGTACGGAAAGAATCATGATAGAACCGGCTCCTCTGCGCGGTTCCAACTAAAAAAGCCCCCATGTGGGGGATCCACTGCGTGGCTCCCACCAAACAAAAAGGCTCCCTTTGCACAAGGGGGGCTTTTTGTCTGGTGGGAACTTTTTTGCTTGAAAGGCGCCGAATGCGTGCCGCTCTCCTTTGCCGCGGTCTTTTGATTTCTAAATTCACACATTATATGTTAATTATCACAAAAATATGTGAATTCCCATTGACGGATTTGCGCATTTGTGTTAAAATATACAAAATCAATGTGAGGAGGGTGACACATGTACAAAGATCGCAGAGAATGGGTACGTCAGCAGCTGATGCAAAAACCCTTCGTATCTTATGATGAGCTTTTTTCCCAATTTCCGAATGTGTCACAAATGACCCTGCGGCGGGATATCGACTATCTGGAAAAAACCGGCCAGGCAATCAAAGTCCGGGGCGGCGCCCGCAGCGCCCGGTTTTTATCCGATACGGTAGACGATCCCTATTTCAGCAGAATGTCGGAAAATGTGGATTCCAAAAAGAGAATCGCTGCGGTTGCAGCTCGCTTTTTGGAGGCGGGGCGTTCCATCTTTTTTGATTCCGGATCCACCCTGCAACAGATGGTTTCCTATGTTCCGGACGAGCGGTTTGTTTTCACCACCACCAGTCCTGCCGCCGCAATCGAGCTATCCAGGATCGGCAAGCCGGTGGTCAACTTGGTAGGCGGCTGGTTGGATCGGGATTATCAGGCGGTGTCTGGGATGCAGGCGGTGCGGTATTTGGATGATGTGAATATTGACATTGCCTTTCTTTCTCCTTCCGGATTATCTGTACAAAGCGGATTTACCGGAGGCAACTACAACGAATGTCAGCTGAAAAAAGCAGTTGTGGAGAAGGCGCGCATGGTGGTCATGCTTATGGATCTGTCCAAAGCGGATAAAAGTCTGCCCTATACATTCTGCCGGCTGGGGCAGGTGCAGGTGCTGATTTGTGACGGCTCCCTGCCGGATACGATTATGCAGCTGGCGGTCTCACAGTGTGTAGAATTTATAGATGTTACAAAGGAAAGAAACGATGATATTTGATGCATTGAAAAACCTGAAAAAGTACAAAGGAATCAGCGCAAATCTGGATGCGGCAATTGATTTTATTGCCGGGGCAGATTTTCCCGGGTGCAGTGAGGGCAGAACGGACGTTTGTGAAGAGTTTTATTTTACCAAGGCGACAATTGAAACGAGAGATATCACCGATGCGCCCTTTGAGGCCCACGAGAAATATATAGATATATTCATTCTCCTTACGGGAAGGGAGATTGTAAAAACCGCAGATATAGGCAGCCTTACGGAAACTTGTCCCTATCAGGAGGCGGACGACTTTTATCTGTTTGAGGGATCGGCGCAGGTGAACGCGGTGAACACGCCGGATACATTTGCGATCCTGTTCCCCCAGGATGCCCACAATTCAGCCGGCGGCGTGGACGGGGAAGTGATCCAATATGAGAAGATCGTAGTCAAGGTCCGGGTGGAATAAGAAGCTTCACAAAGGCTCCCTTGTGTGAGTTTGGATTGCTGCGCCCCCTATGGAGCCACGAAGTGGATCCTCACATGGGGAGCTTGAGTAGGTGCTAAGCGCTTATAAATCAATCATATAAATAAAGTAAACAAGCAGAAAGGAAGAATCAATATGGCAAATCCAGTGATTATGCCGCGGCAGGGTCAAAGCGTGGAAGCTTGTATCATCACAGCGTGGCATAAAAAAGTAGGAGATGCGGTCAGTGAAGGGGATCTTTTGTTTTCCTATGAAACAGACAAATCCGCATTTGATGAAAAAAGTCCTGTGTCCGGTACGGTGCTGGCAATTCTTGCGGCAGAGGGAGATGTTGTTCCCTGCCTGGACAATGTATGTGTGATCGGCGCGGCAGGAGAGGATATTTCCGCCTTCACCGGCGGCGCTCCCGCAGCCCAGGAAGAAAAGAAGGAGACAGCGCCCGCTGCTGCACCGAAAACGGTACAGAAGGAAGCGGCGCCCACTACCCGGCGGGAAGGGGACATCCTGCGTATTTCTCCCCGTGCAAAGGCGCTGGCGCTGAAAACAGGCGTGGATATGACCCGCGTATCTCCGACCGGTCCCCACGGACGGATCATCCAGCGGGATATTGATGCAGCCTTGGATAGCGGCTGTCACGGAACAGTGGCAGATGTGGAAGCATATCTAGCAGGTGGCTATCAGAATACCACGGCGGTGGAGGTGTCTCAGGGCACAGCCTTGCAGGCAGTCCAGCCTGGGCAGACAGATACGGTATTTGTTACCGGCGGCGCAGATTTCGGTCTGTACGAGGAAGCACCCATGTCCGGCGTGCGCAAGGCGATTTCCCGTTCTATGTGCGCGTCCCTCACAGAGATGGCGCAGCTTACACTGAATGCTTCCTTTGATGCAACCTCCATTATGGAATACAGAAAGCAGCTCAAGCAAAATGCCGAGGCGTTGGGTCTGCCGAAAATTACCCTGAATGATATGGTGCTGTACGCAGTGTCCCGGACGCTGCCCGCCCATCCTTATATAAACGCAAATCTTGTGGGAGATTCCTTCCGCCTGTTCCGCCATGCCAATATCGGATTGGCAGTAGATACGGAGCGGGGACTGCTGGTGCCCACCCTGTTCGGCGCGGATACCATGTCCCTGTCCCAGATTGCAGCAGCCTCCAAGGATGCGGCGGAGCGGGCGCGCAGCGGACAGCTCACGCCTGATGAAATGTCCGGCGGCAGCTTTACCGTCACCAATTTGGGTTCTCTGGGAATTGAAAGCTTCACCCCTGTGATCAACCCGCCCCAGACGGCGATCCTGGGTGTGTGCACCATTACAAACCGACTGCGGGCAGACGGATCCGTATATCACGCAATGGGACTGTCTCTCACCTTTGATCACCGGGCTGTGGACGGTGCGCCGGCAGCGAAGTTCCTTGCACAGCTATGCTCTATGCTGGAAAATTTCCAGCTGCTGCTGGCAAAGTAAGGGGGAAGCGCAATGGTATATGATTTGATCATACTGGGCGGCGGTCCGGCAGGCTATAATGCGGCGGAGCGGGCAGCCCACGGCGGAATGCAGGTACTGCTCATCGAGGAACGCGCCCTGGGTGGTGTGTGTCTCAATGAAGGCTGCATTCCCACGAAAACACTGCTGAACTCTGCAAAGATTTATGAGAGCGCTCTCCACGGCGCAGATTACGGCGTGACAGTGTCCGGGGCGGCGATCGACCACGCAAAGGTTGTGGATCGGAAGGATAAAGTGGTAAAAACACTGGTGTCTGGCGTAGGCGCGAAAATGCGGGGTGCAAAGGTTACCGTAGTAAATGGAACCGGCTGCATCACCGGCAAAAATCCGGAAGGCTTCCAGGTGCGGTGCGGAGAAGCGGTATATCAGGGAAAACGGCTCCTCATCTGTACGGGAAGCGAAGCGGCGGTGCCCCCTGTAGAAGGACTGCGGGAAGCGGTAACGGCAGGCTTTGCCATGACCAACCGGGAAATCCTCGATATGCGAAGGGTGCCGGAGCGGCTGTGCGTCATCGGCGGCGGAGTAATCGGGCTGGAAATGGCGTCTTATTTCAGCACTGTGGGCACACAGGTCACAGTGGTGGAAATGCTGGATAAAATCGCCGGTCCTACAGATAAAGATATTTCCGCTGTATTGCAGAAAAACCTGGAGAAAAAAGGCATCCGTTTCCTCCTTGGCGCAAAGGTTACATCTGTGAGCAGTGAGAAGAAAACAGTAACCTGCGAGGCGGACGGAAAATCTGTTTCCATTGACTGTGACGCAGTTTTGGTGAGTACCGGCAGACGGGCGCGCACTGCGGGCATCGGACTGGAAAAAGCCGGTGTTCTGCTGGATCGGGGCGCAGTTGTCTGCGATGACCGGGGCAGAACCTCTGTTCCGGGAATCTGGGCGGCAGGCGACGTAAACGGACGCAGCATGCTGGCACATACCGCATACCGGGAGGGCGAGGTCGCCGTGTCCGATATGCTGGGCGCCACAGACCGGGTCGATTACTTAGCCATTCCTGCTGTCATTTATACAAAGCCGGAGGTGGGCACTGTGGGCGACACAGTGGAAAGCGCCGCAAAACGCGGGGTGCAGGCGACGGAGCATACCGTCAGTCTCCGGTACAGCGGACGGTACGTAGCGGAAGTGGAAGGCGGAGACGGGATTGTAAAAATCGTTGTGGATGATGCCCATAAAACGATTATCGGCGTCCATATGATCGGCTCCTACGCTTCCGAGATCATTTACGGAGCGGCGGCAATGGTTGCAGCCCGGCAGCGGGTGTGCGATGTACAGAAATTGGTATTCCCTCATCCTACCGTATGCGAAGTGATACGGGAAGGCATGTTTATGATTGATTAAAATAAAAAAGGAGATAGAACCGTTATGCCAAAGAATCAATATATCAGCCCCAGCGATGCATTTGCATCCGGATTCCTTTCTTTTGATAAAATTCCCCTGTGCCAGTATAAGAAAACCTTGGCGCAGGAAAAGAAATTGTACACCAAGGAAGATTTCCTGCGGATTTACCGGGATATGCGGATCATCCGGGAATTTGAGACAATGCTCAACGAAATCAAAACCAAAAGTGTGTACAACGGTGTAGAGTATACCAACCCCGGTCCGGCGCACCTGTCTATCGGGCAGGAGGCATCCGCGGTGGGTCAGGCATACTGCTTGGATATCAACGACTTTACCTTCGGATCCCACCGCAGCCACGGCGAGATTCTTGCAAAGGGACTTTCCTCCATTGAAAAGCTCACGGAAACAGAACTGTATGACATTATGAAGGAATTTCTCGGCGGCAACATCCTGAAGGTGGTAGAAGGCAAGCAGGAAAAGCAGGGAGATGTAAAGGAGCTTGCAATCGACTTCCTTCTGTACGGCGCTCTTGCGGAAATCTTTGCCCGGACCACAGGCTTCAACAAAGGGCTTGGCGGCTCCATGCACGCATTCTTTATTCCCTTCGGTATTTTCCCCAACAACGCAATCGTAGGCGGCGCGGCGCCTGTTGCCCTTGGCGCTGCTCTGTATAAACGGAGCAATCACAAAAAGGGAATCGTTATCGCCAACTCCGGCGACGGCGCACTGGGTCGGGGACCTGTTCTGGAAGCTCTCAACATGGCGTCTATGGATCAGATCCGCAAGCTGTGGGGCATGGACGGCAAATACGATGACGGCGGCATGCCGATTCTGTTCAACGTATTCAACAACTTCTACGGCATGGGCGGTCAGACCAGAGGCGAGACCATGGGCTTTGATATTGCCGCACGTCTCGGCGCAGGCTTCAATCCGGATATGCTCCATGCAGAAAAGGTAAACGGATACGATCCTCTTGCAGTGATCGACGCTACCCAGCGCAAGAAGGAACTGCTTATAAAGGGAGAAGGTCCGGCAATGCTGGAGGTTGCAACATACCGCGTCAGCGGACACTCTCCTTCCGACTCTTCCACCTACAGAAGTCAGGAGGAAATTGAGGAATGGAAGGCAGCTTGTCCCATTGCTGCATACCGGAGCAAGATGGTAGCAGGCGGCATTGCAACAGAAGAAGAATTTGATGCGATTGAGGAAGATATCATCAAACGGATCACCAAAATCTGCCGCATGTCCATTGATGAGGAAATCTCCCCCAGAATGGATCTGGACAGCCAGCCGGAGATTATTTCCTCCATTATGTTCTCCAATCAGTCTGTGCCTTCTATGGATCCGGACAGAGAGGCAGAAGTGCTGATCCCCAAGGAAGAAAATCCCCGTCTGAAGCAGATCGCCGGCAAAGCCCGCTTTGCGTATGATGAAAAAGGCGAGATGATTCCCAAAATCAAGCAGTTTGGTCTGCGGGACGGTATTTTTGAAGCAATTATTGATAAATTCTATGAAGATCCCACGCTGATCGCATATGGCGAGGACAACCGTGACTGGGGCGGCGCCTTTGCCGTATACCGGGGACTCACCGAGGCGATCCCGTATCATCGGTTCTTTAACTCACCTATTTCTGAGGCTGCCATTGTAGGTTCTGCCGTGGGATACGCCATGGCGGGCGGTCGTGCCATTGTAGAGCTGATGTATGCGGACTTTATCGGCTGTGCAGGCGATGAAATCTTCAACCAGCTTTCCAAGTGGCAGTCTATGTCCGCAGGCATTCTGAAAATGCCTGTGGTGGTGCGTGTATCTGTCGGTTCCAAATACGGCGCCCAGCACAGCCAGGACTGGACGGCGCTTACTGCCCATATTCCGGGACTGAAGGTTTGCTTCCCTGCAACGCCTTACGATGCAAAGGGACTTATGTGCGCGGCACTGAACGGAACCGATCCGGTCATCTTCTTTGAAAGTCAGCGGATTTATGATATCGGCGAGCAGTTCCATGCGGGCGGCGTTCCGGCAGAGAGCTATGAGGTTCCCTTTGGCGAACCGGATGTGAAGCGGGAAGGAACGGATGTGACGATCCTGACCATTGGTGCAGTATTGTACCGGGGTCTTGCCGCAGCGAAGAAGCTGGAGGAGCAGTATGGTATCAGTGCGGAAGTAATTGATGCACGTTCTATCGTACCCTTCAACTATGATAAGGTACTGGAAAGTGTGAAGAAAACCGGACGGATCATCATTGTGGGAGATGCCTGCGACAGAAACTCCGTCATGCGGGATATGGCGTCCAACATTGCGGAAATGGCGTTTGATTATCTGGATGCGCCGCCGGTTGTATTCGGTTCCCGGAACTGGATCACCCCTGCGTATGAGTTTGAGAAGTACTTCTTCCCCCAGGCAGACGGTATTATTGATGTAATCAGTCAGAAGATTCTGCCCATTCCCGGTCATGTAAGCACGGTGAATGAATCGGAAATCGAGCATATGGAAAGAAGCAAACAGGGACTGTAAAAGATAAAAAGGAGAGGGATTTTCCCTCTCCTTTCCTTATTACGTTTTTGCCGGCAAGGGCGCATCCCAAAAAGGCTCCCCCTTGCAATATCAATCATAAAGCCCCCCTTGTGCAAAGGGGGGTGGCTCGCTGAAAGCGAGTCGGGGGGATTGTTTAAGCTGTACTACCGATTTGAAGATAATCCAATAGTGATTGTAAGACAATCCCTCAGTCGCTTCGCGACAGCTCCCTAGGATCCGCTACGCGGCTCCAGCACATGGGAGCCTTTTTGGCGGAATTACATCGCACTGCTCCCCCGGAAGACACGCAGCGCTATTCCTCGCCATGCTTTTTTCCCTGTCCCTTGTGGGTTCCGTGATGCCCGTTCCCTTGACCGCTGCTGTCTGTCTGCGGTTCGTCTTCACAGTCGTCACACAGTTTCTCCATTAAGTCCCGGATCTCCCGCATGGTCATTCCCTGTACCGTTACCGGCAGAATATCGGGATCCAGAGCCTGCAATTCCAAAAAGGCTCTGTATTTCCCAAAGGAAAGCCCCGCATCGTGGGCTGCTGCGGTATCCTTGCAGGATGCGGAGTAGCAGTAGGTATTTTTATGCTTTGCCGCGCAGTGTTCCATTTCCGAAAGGATTTTGGCAGACTGCACTTCATCCGAACCTGTAACAGTGATTGTGAGAATTTCGTCCCCTGCCAGCAGGGCGGTTATCTTTTCACTATTCAGTACTTGATCGACTGCGTCTGTATAGCGTTTGAATTTTATATCCAGGGTATCGGACAGGGCGTGTCCGTCGGCGTTCATACCGTTTACGGAAATGATCCTGTCGAACCGGTTGACACTTAATTCAATAGACGGGTTGATATCAATGCTGATTTCTGATGTTGGCGTAAGGTAAAGCCAGCATCCTCCCACGAGCAGAAGGAGCATACAGGTGCAGGCAACGGCATATATGTGAAATTGCCGTTTGATCGGTTTTGCATGTTCCTGCATTTTTTGGGCGACAAATGCTTTTGTTTTGCTTTTCAGTGGGTCTTCTGCCTGTATTTGCCCAAAAGCCTCTTTGATTTTATCCTTCATAACCGTCACCTCCCAGTTTTTCCCGAAGCATTTGCTTGGAACGAGTCAGAAGCGTATAAACTGTATTTACATTTTTCCCTAAAACGCGGCTGATTTGAGGTGCGGTATAATCCTCAAAATAATGCAGATAAACAACATCTCTGTATTTTTGCGGAAGGGATAACACGGCTTCCAAAACCTCCCGGTGATCCTGGGGAATTTCAGCGGGCTGTTCCATAACTGCATCTAACGATACGGTGCGTCTGCGGAAAAAGCTTTTCAGCAGATCCTTGCATGCGTTGACCGTTACCCGGATCAACCATGCTTTTTCATGTTCCACGCTTTCAAACGCAACGGAGCTAAGGACATATTTCAAAAATACAGTTTGAAATATGTCCTCTGTGTCCGCATGATTTTTCAGATGAATCATACAGAGCCGCCGGACCGTATCCGAATACCGGTCTTTGGCTCTGTTTACCTCCTGCTCGCTCCGCATGCTAAAACCTCGTTTTTAAGTGGGTATTACCTTCTGTGACAGCCATGGCCCCGCCCTGACCCATTTCCATGGCAGGCATTTATACCACTTTGGCCGGAAATCCTGCCGCAGGTATCACATACCCCGTCTCCATCTGCATCAGCAAAATAGCAGACATTGCCTGCGTAATCGCAGATCCCGTCCTGATTTTCATCCACAAAGTGGCCGCCCCGCCCATGGCACGCCCCAAATGCGCTGGTAGCGCCAAGGCCAAATACCAATCCTGCTGTTACAATGCCGATTAACTTCTTTTTCATGTCTGTTTCCTCCATATTTGTAATCATTTTCGTTTCATTAGGAATACGATTGGAAACAGGCATTCCATTCAAAAAAAAATAAAAAATTTACTTTACCTCAGCATATACCCGATCATGGCAGTTGTCATAATCAGCAGAGCAATTCCGGCCCAGATCAGCCCTTTCCCCTTTGAATTTT
>CANTEM010000012.1 GCA_947652805.1 uncultured Clostridia bacterium
AATAGGATAATTCAATACAATTGTGGTGGAAAAAAGGGAGTATTAAAAGCATTGACCCAGTACCGTGCCAGACTGCCATACTCATAATAATATCCTGCATGGATGGTTCCATCGTCATTGAACGTATTTTCAGTATAATTGATTACATCATCATTCGCATCTGTCTGACAGCTGTAGGATATTTCGCCGTCTTCATTATAAGTATACTGATAACTGCCGCAGTACACATTGTCCTCATATGTGGAAAGCTTTTGCAGAATGCCGGACGCGTCGTATTCATAAATATCGGAGCATGGAATGCCGTCTTCGGTATATGACCGCGCCCGGCTGCGCAGAGTAACGCCGTCGTCGCCGTATATGTAGTTCCATGTTTCCACCGGTTTGCCTGCTTCCGTAAAGGTGATTGTCTGCACACTGCCGCTTGGCCAGTAATCATATTCAATTCGACTCACTTCTGCGCCGCCTTCATAGGTTATAGCAGATAAAACCTTCCCACCTGCGCTGTATTTATAAGCAGTTCCGTCTGTCACTGCATCTGTCTCACTGGAGTTATTGTTGCCGGACTTGCAGGCGAACAGACCCAGACAGAAGAGAGAGAGACAAAGGAGCGCCGCCAGTGCGCGCCGGATATTTTTCAGCATTCGTATCACCGTGCCTTTCCCGGGTTTTTAATCACTGTCTCCCGCATCCGTTGTCGGAGCGGAGTCAACCACTTCTCCTGCTTCATTGTATGTATAGGTAAGATCGCTGATAAGGCTGCCATCCTCATATGTGCATTTGCGTGTCATCTGCTCTGCTTCGTTGTAGTATTCTTTTTCAGCATGCTCCACGCCGTCTGTGTAAGTTTTGGTAGTTTTTTTCTGCAATGTGGCAAGATCGTCATAGTAATTGTATTCAATGGACTGGATCAGCTCGCCCGCTTCTTTTTTCACATACTTGGTTGGATTTTTCAGGGCATTGTGATTGGTCTGTTCAAATCCTGTCTGCTGGTTATCCTTGTCATAATATACAATGCAGGTGTAGTCGTCCATGTATACATAATCTGTGCTCCCTTGGAGCACATCGTTGTCGTAATAGATGATCTTGGAGATTTGTCCGTCCTCGTTGTATCTGTATTCAATATTCTCATGTATGGTATCTGTTGGCTTTTCTGTTTGCTCCGGCTGCTGCGGTGTATCGTCCAGAAGCAGAAGAACAGTGCAGGTTATAGCTGCGGCGATCAAAAGTGCAGCTGTGACAATCAAAACGATCAGCGTGCTTTTTTTCATTTGAAGAACCATACCTTTCTTTGCATTTGTGACGCATCCTTTCACTGGAAAGGACAGATTCGCTACGAATAGCTGTTTTGAGGTTATTATACCTTGTACGTTGCCTTTTGTCAATGGAAGCCTTTCGGGAATATGATGATATCGGGGCACGGAATAGGCAGTCCCGGTAAGGAGAAATCCCCTTTTTTTAGAGGACTTCAAAAAATAAATTTTTGCAGGAACTTTTTCTCTGTTTCATGATTAAAACCGTGTCCTATGCGGAAATACTAAAAACAGAAATGCAAGGAAGTTTATGATAACGGAGAGTGATAACGTGACAGTCAAACGCGGTGATATATATTATGCAGATCTCAGCCCGGTCGTGGGCAGTGAGCAGGGCGGACTCCGTCCTGTACTGATTGTGCAGAATGATGTGGGAAACAAATACAGTCCTACTGTAATTGCCGCTGCGATTACCAGCAAGCTTGGCAAAACCAGATTGCCCACGCATATAGATGTGTATGCGGAAAAGGTGGGGCTGCAGCGGGATTCAGTGGTTCTGCTGGAGCAGATCCGTACCATTGACAAACGCAGACTGAAGGAAAAAATGGGGCATCTGGACGATCATATGATGCAGGCTGTAGACGAGGCAATTACCGTAAGCTTCGGGCTGAATATAAATAACGGGGTGGGAACCGTTGCTGCTCCTGTTGAAATTACAGGATAACGGAGTTCGCCGCATAGAAAAAGGACGCATCCTTTCGATGCGTCCTTTTTTGTCTGCTGCTCATGCGTCTGTCTGCACATAGGACAGAATGGAAAACGTAATTGATTTACCGTCAGTGACAGCGGAAATGTTTGTAGGAATTCCCTCTGCATCTGTGGTAATATCCCAGGCATTCTGTCCGTCAGACAGCTTGATCACTGTTTTTCCATCTTCCCCTTTTTGTATTTCCGTGATGTTTTTTTCGTCCAATTCAAACAGCGCAGCCGGTGCTAATAAAGCTCCTGCTCCTTCCTTTGTGAGCGGAATTTCTACCGTGTCATAGACTGCAAAAACATCTTCCCCCCGCAGACGGAACATCATTCCTTCCATTTCCTCCGGCGAGATGAAGGACAAAGTGACATCCCGCACCCCTGCATCATCCGTCCGCCCCAGAGAAAGCGTTATAGTATAAAAGTATCCTTCCAGCTGTACTTCGCCGCGGATTTCAGCCGGCCCCTCCTGATACCAGAGTACCGCATCGTTTGTCTCTGTTTTGTTGCATGCGCACAGAAGCAGCACTGCCAGCAGTAACATAAAATAGACATTCCATTTTTTCATAAAATACCCCCGCATACATTCCTAAAAGAATCTATGCGGGGGTGCTGCATATTTAGAACAACCGAATCAATAATGGAGGGTGTCTACAGTAACGGTATTTTCTTTATTATACTTTGTAAAAATCTTCAGCGCTTTGTTGGTGCACTGGAACAGAATCTGATGCTTCTCGCCCTTTTCATCAAATACTGCAAAATATACATCCTCTTTCTGCTTTACACTCTTGCGGCAGTCATAGGTCTTTGCAATTGTAGGAAATTTGCTTGTGTATTCAGATGTGTAAGGGGCAATCAGCTCCATTTCCTTGATTTTCTTTGTAAGGATGGGAGAGCGCTTCTTGCCGCCGTAAATCTTCGTGAACTGCAAGTCTCCGGAAGCGGTGGTGTATTCGTATTCAATGTTGACAAAAGGCCAGGTGAAGTACCAGGTAAGAGCAGAAATGAGTGCGCTGAGACATCCAAGCCACCAGCTTGCCACTACCATAATTACTGCTATGATTCCGATGTAAAGGAGAATCAGTCCGATTTTTGCCAGAATCAGCATGCCTTCCGTCTTTTTCTTTACGGTAAATTCAGTGTAGTTGATAGAATGCGTGGCGCGGTCGATTTCAGCGCCGTCATGATATGTAGCCATTGGTATTCCTACGTGCCGGAGCACGTCCTCCTTTTTGCAATTTTCATAAGTAGCAGTATAGCATAAAATACGTATATTTGCAAGATGAAATCGTAAAAATTTTGCGATCCTTTCCGGTACGCTGTTGATTCGGACGCGTATATATTGTATAATTACATTAAGTATATGAGCAGGGGAGGCAGACGGATGACAGAACTGGTTTTCGGACTTTCGGCAAAAGAAAAAAGTGCATATGTTCTGGAAAAGATCCGTCTTTCTCTGAAACAGAACCGCCGCGCTTTTCTCATCGTTCCCGAACAGCAAGCGCTTGTGTGGGATCGGCGGTGCGCCTGTGCGCTGCCTGCTCGGGCTATGATGCAAATGGAAATTGTCAGCTTCACCCGCCTTGCAGACAGCGTTTTCCGTCGGTTCGGCGGTGTGGCAAAGCATTATATCACAGACGCAAAGAAAACCCTCGTTATGTGGAACGCCCTGCTTTCTCTCCGGGATAGTCTCCGTATGTATAAACGGGAAGAGCGGGAAGACCGGTATGTTCCCCTGCTGCTGCGTGCAGTAAATGAGTTGAAGGCGTATTCTGTGACCCCTGCGATGCTGGAGGAAGCAGCAGAACAATTGGAGGAGACCGGCGAACGCGCCGCATTGCGGGATAAGCTGCTGGATCTTTCCGCCATATTTGCAGCCTACGATACCCTGCTCCATGCAGTTTACGACGATCCCCAGGAGATTCCCGACGCATTGATACAGACCCTGCAAAATCATAATTTCTTTTCCGGCTGCGATGTGTATATTGATTCTTTTTATACCCTTACGCCCAAGGAAATGCATATTACAGAGCAGATTCTCCGGCAGGCGGAGGATTTCACCATGACCTTTGCCTGCCCCCGGGAGGAAGATACAAAGGGCGGAGAACTGCATTTTGCGCATATCCGAACCTTTGCCCATGATATGGCACGGCTGTGCGCCCGGTGCGGGCGAGAAGTGCATAGCCGGGAAATCGGCTGCACCGCGTCCGGCCCGCTGGGCGTTCTTGCCCGCAGTCTGTGGGATCATACGGCGCAGCCCTACGAAGGAAACGCCGATAATGTAGAAATCATCCGGTGCGGGGATGTATACGATGAAGCATACGCAGCCGGCGCAGTCATTCAGCGTCTGATTCGCAGCGGCGCACGCTATGGGGATATTGCTGTAGTAGCGGCAGATATGGAGCAGCGCCGCAGCATTACCGATATGATCCTTACCGATTTGGAAATCCCCGTGTATTTTTCCGGAAAGAAAACGGCTGTGATGCAGCCGGCGGTTCGCCTGCTGCTTACGGCTACTTCTGTAGTAGCGGGAGGCTGGCGGCGGGAAGATGTGGTTTCCTGCGCCAAAACAGGCCTCACTGGAGTCAGTCCGGACTGCTGCGATGCATTGGAGCAGTATGCGGAAAAATGGCGGATCCGGGGCAGACGGATGTTCTGCAATCCGGATGGCTGGAGCATGAATCCGGATGGATATACGGAAACAGTCAGCTCGTGGGGACAGGAACAGCTTGCTATGGCGAACCGGGCAAGGGAGCAGCTTGCGCCGGTGCTGGACGCCTTTGCAGATGCGTTTCCCGGCTGTGCTGCGTCCGTTTGTGCCGCCGCGTACCGTCTCTTGTGTGACTTTGACGTGTATACGCGTCTACAGGAAGAAGCGGATCGACTGGAACGCTGCGGAGATGCCGCGGCAGCCCAGGAGGTTCGTCAGGTATGGACGGTTCTATGCGATATTTTGGATACGGTTGCAGAGGGCGCCCAGGCGGACAGTCAGACCGGCGGCGGAGAGATGGATGCGGCTCGGTTTGGCGGATTGCTCCGGCGTACGGCAGAGGCATGTCAAATCGGAACGATTCCGGACGGTGTGGATCGGGTGGTACTGGGCAGCGCGGACAGCATCCGACTGGATAACGTGCATCATGTGATTCTGCTTGGTGCAGTATATGGAGAATTTCCCGCTGTGCCCTCTGATAACGGCTTTTTCGGCGCTTTGGATAAGGAGACCCTTTCCAGCCTTGGAATTGCACTTTCCCCCGACGCTGTAGCGCGGCAGGGGGAAGCCCTGTTCCATTTTTACCGATCTGTCTGCGCACCGGATGAAACCCTTACTGTGATGATCCCCTGCATGGATGGCACATGGCATCCTTCTTCCGGCGCTGCGCGGATCATGGAACTTTTGCCGGGAGCAAAAATGACGGATCTCACAAAGCCGGACCCCCTTGTCATGGTTTGGTCGGAGCATGCGGGACGGCGACTGCTTCCCATCCTTTTGGATACCCCCCAGGGGGAGGCGTTGGAAGCAGTTCTGGGGGATGAGTCAATCCCCCAGGGCAGCTTGTCCGCAGACGGAGACAGCGTTAGCGGTGATACGGCGCAGGCACTGTTCGGTGGGGATCTTTCCATGACACAGTCCCGGCTGGAACTGTTCGGCGATTGTCCTTTTTCCTATTATTGCCGGTATGTGCTCCGGTTGGACGAGGGGCGGACAGCAGAGATCCGCCCGGTGGATGTGGGCAATTTTGTACATAAGATTTTAGAAGATTTCATGCGTGAATCCGCTATGGAGGGATTTCCTATCCCTCAGGAAACCATCATCAGCCGTTCGGATCGCCTGATACGCCGGTATATAGCATCAGTCAGTCAGGGAGCTCCAACCAGCCGGCGTACAGAGTATCTGTTCCGCAGACTACAGCGGAGCGTGGTTTTATACGGGGAGTCTCTCAGCGAGGAATTCGGACAGGCGGAGTTTGTGCCCTATGCCTTTGAATTGCCGGTGGGATTTGACGAAACCCTTCCCGCATTGCGTATTCCTCTGGAGGGGGGAGACGCTATGACTATGCGGGGGATCGTAGACAGACTGGACATTCTGCGCCGGGACGGAAAGGTCTATGTCCGGGTGGCGGATTATAAAACAGGCAGTAAGAACTTTTCTTTGAAGGAAGTGTTGGAGGGACACAATGTGCAGCTACTGCTGTATTTGTTTTCCATATGCTCCAGCGAGGGCAGCTCTTTTTATCAAAAGCTTGCGTCGGCGGGAGAAAAACTCGTCCCGGCGGGGGCAGTGTATTTCAGCGCCCGCCCTGGGGATGCATCTTCCCCGGTTCCGCTGGATCGGGAAGCAGCCGGACAGGAAGCACGGAAAAGCATTTCCCGCCGGGGGATCATCCTACAGGACGACGGGGTAATCCGTGCCATGGACAAGGATGTGTCCGGTAAGTATATCCCGGTTACGGTAAATCGGGACGGAAGCTATTCCAAAAGCAGCAGTCTTGCGACGGAAGAAGCCTTTCAGGATATATACCGGGGGCTGACTGCCGCGCTCCAAAAAGCGGGCAACCGGGTAAAAAGCGGACAGGCATGCTCCCGGCCCATTCGGCGGGGAAGCAGGATGCCCTGCGACAGCTGCCCTATGAGGGCGGTGTGCAGACATATGGAATAAGATATAATTTGGTATGGCTCCATAGAGGCTGGCTCTGTACAGCACAAAAAGGCTCCCTTGTGCTGGTGTGCTGGAACCGCGTAGCAAAAACTCCAAGAGGCCCCCTTTGCACAAGGGGGGCTTGAGGTGATCGAAACTTAAAGCTTTGCTACGCAAACTCCAGCATAAGGGAGGCTTGAGTATGGTTGCAGAAATAAAAATCAAAATTCACAGAAAGGCGGATAAAAAATGGCAGAACGTACATGGACTGCGTCCCAGCAGGCGGCAATTGATTTTTGCGGCGATAATCTGATTTTGTCCGCCGCGGCGGGAAGTGGAAAAACAGCTACCCTGACCCAGCGGATTATCCGCCTTTTAACAGACCCACGTGAGGAAGCCAGCCTGTCCCGGATGCTGATCGTTACCTTCACCAATGCGGCGGCAGGAGAGCTGCGCAGCCGGATTGCAGACGCTCTGACGGCAGCCCTTGCAAAGGATCCCGGAAGCCGCAGACTTCTGCGGGAACTTACCATTTTGCCGGGCGCGAAAATCACCACTATTCACAGCTTTTTTCTGTCCTCTCTCCAACCCTATTACGCACAGCTTGGACTGCCGCCGGACTTCTCCATATTGGAGGAAGCGCAGGCAGTGGTGCTGCAAAAGGAAATCATGCAGGAAACGGTGGATACGTTTTTTGATTCTCCCCGCCGGGCAGATGCAGACGAAGCGGAGTTTGAAGCCCTTGCAGACTGCTTTTCCGGGGGAAGGGATGAAACATCTCTGGACGAAACCCTTTTGTCCCTGCGAAGTGGGATTGTGTCCGAAGGATACTGCGCCGCCGACTTATACCGGTGGGCAGAAGAAACCCGAGCGGGTGCGGGAGATTTTCTTACCTCTGTGTTCGGTGTGCCGATTCGGCGGCAGATGGAGCGCGCCGGGGAACATTTCCGTCGGGTGTTTGATCAGCTTTCTGTAGAGCTATCCGCCTGTGCCGATACGGAAAAATACAGTGCCCTGTCATTGGAATCCGCCCGGCTTGCCGGGGAATTGACAGATTTGGCGGAACATAGCTACAACGCTGTCCGTGCTTGGCTGGAGGGATTTGCCCAGCCGCGGCTGTCCCCTCTGAAAGCGGAAAAGCAGACGGAGGAATATGTGCGGCTGAAGGAAGTCCGTCAGGAATTCGGCGATGCGGTAAAAAGCCTGCGGCGTTCGTTTTTTTTGCCGGAGACGGAGGAAATGGCAAGGCTGATGGAACAAAACGCCGCAATCGTTCGGGCGGCGGCACGGGTGCTGTCGGAATTTGAAAAACGGTATACAGAAAAAAAACAGGAGCTGGGTCGCATAGATTTTGCCGATCTGGAAGTGTATGCAAACAGGATTTTCTGCACGGACACAGGCGCGCCCACTTCGGCGGCAATCGAGACAGGTCGGCAGTTTGACTATATTTTTATCGACGAATATCAGGATACCAACCGGATTCAGGATCAGGTATTTTCCGCTGTATCTGCCGGCAGCCGCCGGTTTATGGTGGGAGACGTGAAACAGTCTATTTACGGCTTCCGCGGTGCGTGTCCCGGGGTGTTTACCCATTACAGGACCAGATACGAAGCGGGAGACGGGGGACAGGCAATATTCATGCAGGAGAACTTCCGTTCGGCAGGGGCTGTGATTGATTTTGCCAACCTTATTTCCAGATATATATTTGCGGCGGGAGACACTCCCTTTGATCAAAATGACGCATTGGTGTGTACAAAACCGGGAGCCTCCTCCCCGGTGGAAATCTGTCTGGTTCCTGCACCGGAGGAGGAAGAAGGGGTGCCGGCAAATGGAGAGGCGGAATATGTTGCCGCACGGATTCAGACCCTGCTCCGGGGCGAAACCCTGGCTGACGGATCACCGGTTCGTCCAGGAGATATTGCCATTCTGCTGCGCAGCGGCAGGCAGGCGGCAGTATATGCGGACGCGCTGGCGCGGCGGGGCATTGCTGTGGCAAACAGCGCGGCAGATCCCTTTTTTGCCTGTAGTGAAGTGATATTGATGCTGTGCCTGCTGAACACGGCAGATAATCCCCTGCGGGATATATATTTGGCAGGAGCCATGAAAAGCCCCCTCTTTGGATTTTCCCTGGATGATCTGGTCAATATCCGCGGGACGGAAAAAGGTCCTCTTTGGTACAGCGTGCAGCGCACTGCCGCATGCGCTACGCCCCTTGGCAGCCGCTGCGGTACATTTGTAAAGCAGGTGGAGGATTGGCGGACGCGCGCCCGGTATATGCGTGCGGATGAAATTTTACAGACAATTGTGCGGGACACAGGCTTTTTATATTACCGAGGGGATGATAAGCGGAGCAACACCCAGATCCGGCGTTCTCTGAAGCTGCTTACCTCCCATGCGGTAGGATGCGGCAGACAGGGTGGCGGGCTCCACGATTTTATCCGCCTGCTGAACGGTTTAATGGAGCAAAAGGACAGCGGTGGGCAGCTTCCGGCAGAGGATGCGGTGACGATCACTACGATTCATCGCTCCAAGGGACTGGAATATCCCATTTGCTTTCTTTCCGATACGGCGCGGAAATTCAACGTGAGAGGGTTGTCCGATCGGGTGCTTTTCTGCCCAGAGACAGGTCCTTGTGTAAAGCTGTACGATCCGGGAGGGCTTGTCCGGTGTGACACACCCCTGCGGTGCTCCGCCGCAAAATATTTGCAGGAGCGGATGATTCAGGAGGAGATGCGGGTGCTCTATGTGGCACTGACCCGTCCTAGGGAGCGGTTGTATATTACCTGTATGGCGGCGGATCCGGAGCAGGTTTTGGAACAGGCGCGCATCCGGGCGGCGCAGCCGGCGGATGCATATGAATTGCTTTCCTGTAACTGTCTCGGACAGTGGATTATAGACGGCGGGGCGCGGCATATGGACGCAGGATGCTTCCGGTTTGTGATTGGAAAAAATGCAGGTGCTTCTGTGGATGCAGTCCGGACAAAGGAGGAAAGGACAACCTCATCCGCAGGGGAAATGCAGATGTGGAAGGAAACCTTTACACGGCGGTTTTCTTATGCATATCCTCTAGAGCATCTAGCAAATATCCCTGCAAAGCTGACGGTATCTGCCTTGCAGCCGGATATCCTCAATCAGCCGGAGCCGGAAGGGATTTCCATTGATCCGGAGCCTCCGGTACGGCAGGAGCCGGACGCGGCGATTCCCATGCCTAACTTTCTTTTGCGGGACGGAAAACCCACCGGCGCACAGGCAGGGATTGCAACCCATTTGTATATGCAGTTCTGCGACTATGGCAGATTGCGTGAAACAGGTGCGGCTGCGGAGCTGGCGCTGTTACAAAAGCGGGCGTTTCTGACAAAGGAACAGGCGGAACTTGTGCGGTTGGAGGAGATTACAGCCTTCACCCGTGCGCCTATATTTGAAAGAATGGTCCGCGCCCGGGAAATGTATCGGGAATTTCGGTTTAACGCAGTTCTTCCCGCTGCCCGGTTTACCACGGATCCGGTACTTCGCGAAAAGCTCGCATTGTCCGGAACAGATATTACCGTGCAGGGTGTGGTAGATTGTATGTTTATAGATGAAAAAGGACGGGCTGTTCTGCTGGATTATAAAACGGACCGGCTGACAGCGGCGGAAAAGAAAGATCCCACCCTTGCTGCGGATAAGCTGTTGGCAAGACACATGCGGCAGATCAATCTTTATAGAGAACTGTGCGCCCATATGCTGGGGCGTCCCTTTGATGAGGTATATTTGTATTCTCTGGCACTTGGCGACTGTATTTCCGTGCCCAACAGTACTTAAAAGGATGGGTGCAAAAAGGCTCCCCCAGTTGGAGCCGCGAAGCAGATCCTTGGGTGCTGTCAACGAAGCACAAAAATAAAAAGGCTCCCTTGTGTAAAGGGAGCTGTCGCCAAGCGAAGCGATAGCGACTGAGGGATTGTCTGTGTACACTGCCGATTTGCAGATGATGAAAAATGATAGCATAGACAATCCCCCAGCGGCTCTGCCGCCACCCCCCTTTGCACAAGGGGGCATGGTGTGGTGTGCTTTGCAGAGCCAGCTTCTCGATCCACTGCGTGGTTCCAGCACAAGGGAGGCTTGAAATGGTCGAGACTTAAAGATTTGCGGTGAAA
The DNA here is from genome assembly GCA_947652805.1 of uncultured Clostridia bacterium. Taxonomy (GTDB): domain Bacteria; phylum Bacillota; class Clostridia; order Oscillospirales; family CAG-272; genus Avispirillum. The sequence goes on from CANTEM010000012.1 coordinate 10,773, forward strand.
TGGAGATTGATATGAAAAAAACAATTTTGATAATAGACGGGCAGGGCGGCAGATTAGGCGCTTTGCTGATTGAACGGATCAAGACGGTGCTTCCCGGATTTTCTGTCACGGCAGTGGGTACCAATTCTATTGCAACAGCTGCTATGCTGCGGGCTGGGGCAGATCATGGTGCAACAGGAGAGTACCCGGTGATTTGTGCCGCGGAGTATGCGTCCTATATTGCAGGACCGATCGGCATTGCTATTCCTGCATCCCTGACCGGTGAGGTAACGCCCGCTATGGCAGAGGCGGTGGGACGCAGCCGGGCGGAGAAGGTGCTTATACCGGGGGATAAATGTGCGATCCATGTGGCGGGGACTGCAAAAATGACTCTTGGAGAATATGCGGATCGCGCAGTGGAGAAAATCCTGGAATTGGAAGCGAATGGGAACTGCTGAAATGGAATACTATATGTAAAGATAGAAAGGAACAGTTATATTATGTACGAAGCATTAAAGGAACAGGCACAGGCTGCCGCGGCGGAGCTTGTAGAGGCTGCCGGACTGAAAAAAGGAAATATCGTTGTTGTAGGGTGCTCCACCAGTGAGGTATGCGGGGAGCGCATCGGAACAGCGTCTGTTCCCCAGGCGGCGCAGGCGTTATATGAAGGACTCATGTCTGTTTTTGCCCCCTTGGGGATTTATCTGGCTGCACAGTGCTGCGAGCATCTAAACCGTGCTATTGTGATAGAGCGTGATGCGGTGCCGGGTGCAGAGCCGGTGAACGCGGTTCCCCAGCCGAAAGCGGGCGGCTCTTTTGCAACGGCGGCGTATCAGGGCGCGGCTGATCCTGTAGTCGTGGAGGAGATCCGGGGAGATGCAGGGCTGGATATCGGACTGACGCTGATCGGGATGCATTTGAAACGGGTAGCGGTACCCCTGCGTCTGTCCGTGAAAAAAATCGGCGCGGCGACATTGAACGCGGCGCGCACCAGACCCAAATTTATCGGGGGTTCCCGCGCTCATTATAATGAGGAGCTTTTGTAAGAAAACGTCTGAAAGAAACTCTTTCCTTTTTTGGCGATCTATGCTACAATAATAAAAGATTTTTGCCCTAGCGAAAAGGCTCCCCCCGGTTGGAGCCGTACAGCACAAATAAAAAAGGCTCCCTTGTGTAAAGGGAGCTGTCAACGAAGTTGACTGAGGGATTGTCTTACTGTCATTTTGCAGTATCTATAAATCGGCAGACTGTGCAGACAATCCTTCCGAGTTTTGCTGCGCAAAACCCACCTCCCTTTGCACAAGGGAGGCTTGAGATGGTCGAGACCTAAAGATTTGCTGCGCAAACTCCGCACAAGGGGGGCATGGGTTAAAAACGCTTCTTTGCTGGCGGCTTATAAAGTTCGGCAGAACTTTATGCTCATTTTTCTTACAACAATTCCTTTTTTGGAGACAAATATGGTATTTTCATCCCTTGAGTTTTTGTTTCTGTATTTTGCAGCGTCGATCATGATCTATTTTATCGTGCCCTTGGCGCTGCGGAATCTGGTGCTGCTTCTTGTCAGTCTGGCATTTTACGGCTGGGGAGAACCGATTTACGTAACGATCATGCTGTTTTCCATTATTGTAGACTATATCTGCGGCTATTTTGCAGGGAAGTATCGGGAAACAAACAGGAAAAAAGCGCGCCGGTTTGTGATCGCCAGTGCGGTGATCAATCTGAGCGTTCTGGGCTTCTTTAAATATTATACGTTTATCGTGTCCAATCTCCAACTGCTTCCTTTTGGATTTTTGCAGAAAATCCCACTGCTTGCAGATGTGAAGCTGCCCATTGGCATATCCTTCTATACATTCCAGACAATGTCTTACACAATCGACATCTACAGGGGCGATGCCCGGGTGCAGCGGAACATTGCTTCCTTCGGCGCGTATGTGACCCTGTTTCCCCAGCTGATTGCCGGTCCCATTGTACGGTATCAGGATATTGACGATCAGCTTCGCTCCCGTCCTCATAATATCGAGCTGTTTGCTTCCGGTATGCGGACGTTTATCTGCGGCATGGGGAAAAAGATTCTCCTTGCCAACTGTGCGGGTGCTATGTGGGAAGGCTTTCAGACTCTTTCCGCTACGGACGCTACTGTGGTAGGCGCATGGCTGGGGATCCTGTTCTACGCCTTTCAGATTTACTTTGACTTCTCCGGCTATTCCGATATGGCGATCGGACTTGGAAAAATGCTTGGCTTTCAGTTTAAAGAAAATTTCTTCTATCCCTATGTTTCCAAAAGCATTACGGAATTCTGGCGGCGCTGGCATATTTCCATGGGAACCTGGTTCCGGGAATATGTGTATATCCCTCTGGGGGGCAACCGCTGTTCTAAACTGAAAAATTATCGGAATATCGTGATCGTCTGGCTTCTTACCGGATTTTGGCACGGTGCAAGCTGGAATTATGTGTTGTGGGGGCTGTATTATTGTGTCCTGCTGGTGATCGAAAAACTGTTTTTGCACAAGCTGCTCCAGCGGCTGCCCGGATTTATCAGCCATATGTATACATTGGTGGTCGTGCTGTTCGGCTGGTGGCTGTTCGTCTTTGAGGATCTGAGCGCCGGCATGACGTATCTGGGATATATGTTCGGCCAGGGCGTGGTCGCCTTTACCGAGGTAGGCGCTACGTTCGATTTGCTCCGCTGTATCCTGTTTCTGGCAGTGCTGTGTATCGCTTCCACCCCTCTGCCCAAAAGGCTGTTTTATAAGCTGTATGAAAAGGGAAAAGGCGCAAGGGTGGCAATCAGCGCAGGCTGCGGCGCGCTGCTGGTGCTGTGCACGGCATATTTGGTGGATTCCTCATACAATCCGTTTTTATATTTCCGGTTTTAACCTGACAGAAAGGCGGCATACGGTATATACATGGACGATACAACCAAAAAGATACAGCCGGTTCCCGACGGGGTGCCGGTGAAAAAAGAGAAAATCACAGCGGATGGCGAGGCGGCAAAATATTTGCAGTTGCAGATGAACCTGAAAAAGGAAAGCCGCGGTGCAGATCTTTTGTTGATTCTGCTGACCCTTGGATTCATATATGTGATGGCGGTGCTGTTTTGGGTGCTTCCGGATTCCGATTTTTCTGCCCAGGAAAACCGAACCCTTGCAACAGCTCCGGAAATCTCGCCGGAAAATTTCTTTTCCGGCGCCCTTACAGAGCAGGTGTCCGATTATTTGGCGGATCAGTTCCCATTCCGGGACTTTTTCGTAGGTGTGAAGGCACTTTCGGAAACAATACAGCTCAAAGGACAGAATAACGGAGTCATTTTGGGCAGCGACGGATATCTGATAACCCGGGTGGATTATCCCGACGAAAAAGTATTGCAGACCAATCTGCGGGCTGCGGCAAGGTTTCAGCAGGCGGTGCAGGAGCGGGGAATCCGGTGCGTGGCTGCATTTGCCGGGCGCAAGCAGGACACCTGTGACAGGTATTTGCCCGCCGCCTACGGCTCCTATTATTCCGACCGTATTTGGGATATTCTGGACGGTATTGCAGGGGAGAAAAAGCTGGAATATATCAATTTGCGTGATCCCTTGCGCCGGTATGCGTCGGACGGGGAGGCTGTGTATTATAAAACAGATCATCACTGGACGTCCCTTGGCGCATATTATGGGTATGCACAGGTAATGGAAGCCATGGGAGCGTCTCCCCTGCCTCTGGATGCATTTACGGCAGAGACGGTTTCCACGGATTTCTACGGTACAACCTGGTCCGCCGCTGGCGCAAAATGGGTGAAGCCGGATACGGTTACGTATTATCACGGCAAGGATGAACGCTATACTATGGCGATTGAGGATAGTACCGGGCAGTTTGAAGGATATACCGGCTGCGTCTATGAGGAGCGGGACGGAAAAAACTATGCAGTATTTGACAGCATCTATGTGCGGGAATTTTTGGAGGAAAAGGATCAGTATGCTTCTTTTCTGGGAGGAAATTTCGGCTATACTCATATTACTGCCAACGGTGCAGAAGACCGGGAAACCCTCCTTGTGCTGAAGGATTCCTTTGCCCACAGTATGGCGCCCTACCTGCTACAGCATTACGATTTGATACTCGTAGATCTGCGGTATTATAAAGTGCCTATGCTTCGCTTCTGTGAGGAAAATGGTATTGATACCGTTTTGATGCTTTACAATATGGAAACCCTGACAGAAGGAGATTATCTCAAGATTCTGGGTGCAGGGCTTGGAAAAGAAACGTAAACGATAAAGAGAGGTATAAGTCATGAAAAAAAGATGGATTGCCGAGGTTATGCTTTTGCTGATGCTTTGCATGACTGCTTGTTCGGTACGGGAAATGAACGAAGAAACGACTGCCGAGACTACAAAGGCGGAAACGACTGCGGAGGATACGACTGCTCCCGGGACCACAGAGGCGGATACTTCTGCGCCGGTGGACACGGCTGCTGTCAGTACAGATAACGAGGGCAAAAAGCTGATCACAGAAGAAGAGGCGCTGGCGGCAGCAAAGGCGTATCTGGGAGATGCGGATCCGGACACAGGATATAAGTATTCCTTTGTATCCCAGGGAACCATGGAGGATACGGAAACAGGCGAGGAGTTTTATAAGGTGCGGGTTTCCTGGTATCTGCCGGAGGATGACCGATATTCCGTATGCGGATATCTTCTGGTAACCAAGGATGGTAAGTCCATATCAAAATTTGACTGGTAAGGATACCGGTCATAAGGAAGGGTAAAAAGTACATGACGAAGAAAAAGGAAACAGCGCAGTATAACGACCAATCCATTGAAAAGCTGGAGGGAGCCGACCGGGTGCGGCTCCGTCCGGCGGTTATCTTTGGGTCGGACGGACTGGAGGGCTGTGAGCATGCCTTTTTTGAAATATTATCCAACTCTGTAGATGAGGCGAGAGAAGGGTACGGTTCCTCTATTACCGTAACCGTTTACCGGGATCATTCGATTGAAGTGGATGACCGGGGCAGAGGCGTTCCCTTGGGCTACAATGAGAAATACGACTGCCACAACTGGGAACTGATTTACTGCGAGCTGTATGCAGGCGGTAAATATAAAAACAATTCCGGCATGGGGGGATACGAATTTTCCCTGGGACTGAACGGACTCGGCGCGTGCGCCACCCAGTATGCATCGGAATTTTTTGAAGTCCATTCCTTTGACGGGCAAAACATGTCCCATATGTCTTTCAAAAAAGGCAATCCGGCAGGTACGCTGGAAACCCGGGAGTTGGAAAAAGGGGAACGCAGAACCGGAACGGTCACATACTGGCGGCCGGATCTGGACGTATTTACCGATATTGCGATTCCCCGGGAATTCTATGAGGATACCCTGGAAAAGCAGGCGGTTGTCAATGCGGGGCTGCGGTTTAGTCTCCGGTATGAAAACGGGGACGGCTCCTTTGACGAGAAGGAATTTCTGTATCCCAACGGGATTTCCGACTATGTTGCCCGGCTTGCCGGGGAAACTGCCATGACCCAGCCGGTGCTTTGGAAAATGCCGGAGGTGCGGGGTAAGGACAGAGCCGACAAAGAAGAATACCGCCTGATTGCGGAGGTTTCCTTTTGCGTTTCCAATACAGTGAATGTGCTGGAATACTATCATAACTCCAGCTTTCTGGAGCACGGTGGTTCTCCGGAGCGGGCAGTAAAGAATGCCTTTGTGTATGCCATTGACCGGAGACTAAAGGCGCTGGGCAAGTACAACAAAAACGAATCCAAAATCACCTTTGCCGATGTAGAGGACTGTTTGGTGCTGGTGACCAATTCCTTCTCTACTCAGACTTCCTATGCGAACCAGACGAAAAAAGCCATTACCAACTCCTTTATCGCCGAAGCGCTTACAGATTTTCTCAAGGAAAAGTTAGAGATCTATTTTCTGGAAAACGCAATGGAAGCGGATAAGCTGGTCAGTCAGGTACTGGTGAACAAGCGTTCCAGAGAGACGGCGGAATCCACCCGCCTGAATATCAAGAAGAAGCTGGCGACCACCAATGACGTGGCGAGCCGGGTGGAGAAATTCGTTTCCTGCCGCTCCCGGGATCCCCTGCGCCGGGAGTTGTATATCGTAGAGGGAGACTCTGCTATGACTAGCTGTAAGCTGGGACGGGATGCAGAATTTCAGGCGATTATTCCTGTACGGGGTAAAACCCTGAACTGTTTGAAAAGCACCTACGATAAGATTTTCAAGAATGATATTATTGTGGATCTGCTTCGGGTGATCGGCTGCGGCGTGGAGATCCGGGGCAAGGTAAAGGGAGATTTTGTTCCCTTTGATATAGAATCCCTGCGCTGGTCTAAAATCATCATCTGTACCGATGCGGATGAGGACGGTTTCCAGATCCGCACCCTGCTGCTGACTATGTTTTACCGGCTGCTGCCTACGCTGATTCTGGAGGGCCGTAGCACTTCGCATAATGACAGACAACGTAATTGCTCATTTTTTCT
>CANTEM010000013.1 GCA_947652805.1 uncultured Clostridia bacterium
CCTCCGAGTTTTGCTACGCAAAACCCACCTCCCCTTACACAGGGGAGGCTTGGATAGGTTTTAGGTTTTGGCTTCCTTTACGCATGGGGAGGCTTGGACTGGGTAAAAATTTGCGCTATGTCACCACCTTGGGAAAATTGTTGTGCAAACTCCGCATAAGGGAGATTTGGATTTGCGGGGGCTATTTTTTATTAAAAAATAATTGCATTTTTATTCGGTTTGTGTTATTATAATACTACCTGCCACAGGGCAGGAATAAAATACGAGCCTCGGAGAAAGGCCATACCAGCCGGGGGAGTAGCGGACCCTTGCACCTGAAATCCGCTATACGCAGGGGTGGCATCCTGTTAGGAGGGCTGATCTTTTACGGTCTGTATCATACTTTTTCTGTGTTGAGGGACGGGTCCCGGCGCAATCGGCGGCTGCGAACCATGTCAGGTGGGGAACCAAGCAGCATTAAGCAGTTTACCCGATGTGCCGCCGGGGTGCCTGTCCTGAGCAGTCAGTATGATGTCGCGCAGAAGGTCTTTCCGAATTACAGGTGTATGGCCTTTCTCTGAGGCTCGTATTATTTTTCGAAGAATACCATGTAATTTTACAGAAAGGTATGGGAATACAATGCATCAGGCTTTATACCGAAAATACCGGCCCGTCACCTTTGACGATGTTTACGGACAGCAGCATATCACAGATGTACTCCGGTATGAGGTGGAGCACGGCAGCGTATCCCATGCCTATCTTTTTTGCGGATCCAGAGGCACAGGCAAAACCACCTGCGCAAAAATCCTTGCCCGGGCGGTGAACTGTGAAGCGCCAAAGAACGGAAGTCCCTGCGGACAGTGCGCTGCCTGCCGGGAAATCGCAGCCGGCACTGCTACCGATGTAATAGAAATGGACGCCGCTTCCAACAACGGCGTAGATGCGATCCGTCAAATCTGTGACGAAGTATCCTATACCCCCGCAATGCTGAAACGGAAGGTGTACATCATCGACGAGGTACACATGCTCTCACAGGGCGCTTTCAATGCATTGCTGAAAACCATAGAAGAACCGCCGGAGCATGTGGTATTTATCCTTGCCACCACTGAGCTGCAAAAGCTCCCGGCGACGATTATATCCCGCTGTCAGCGGTTTGACTTTCACCGGATCGACATAAAGGTGATCGCCCGGCGGCTTGCTTATATCGCCGAGCAGGAAAATATGACCCTGTCTGCGGATGCAGGGGTCCTGCTGGCACGGCAGGCGCAGGGCGGTATGCGGGACGCCATCGGTCTTATGGAGCTGTGCGGCGCAGGCGGTGCGGACATCACTGCCGATCAGGTCAGAGAGCTGCTGGGGCTGTCCGGATATGACGCTGCTGCAAAAGCACTGACCTATGTGGCACAGGAAGATATCGGCGCTTTGTTCGGTATCGTATCCGAGGTTGTAGCCTCTGCAAAGGATATTTCTGTTTACTGGCAGGAACTGCTCTCCTTTGTCCGGGATATGCTTATCTGCAAATACGCGCCGGACCCGGCGGCATATTTGGATTTGACTGCCCAGGAACTGGAAATCCTCACCGGGACGACAGAACAATTTACAATGCCCCGACTCATTCATATATGCAGTCTGCTGGACGACGGGGCGGCAAAAATGGCGCGCACCCCGGCAACCAAACGGATGACGGCGGAACTTGCACTTTTGAAAATGTGCAAACCCCAGCTGGATGTTACGCCCGAGGCAATGGCTGCAAGAATTTCCGCATTGGAAGATAAACTGGCGCTGATAGATATGGGCGCGTCTGTCCCGAAACCGGTGCCGGAGCCTGTAAAGGAAGAACCAATTGTGAAACCCAATGCCGAACTGCCGAAAAAGGAAAGCGTACCTTCGACAAAGGACAGCGGATCGGAAAAAGTGCGTGATATCAGCGAAGCTCTCTCCCGGCTGGATGACGGACACAAGGCACTTGCCGGCTTTCTTGCCGGTGCGGATGTCCGCACCTCTGCCGACGGGAAAACACTTTATATATTTGCAGACGGTTTTGCAGCGTCCCTGCTGGGGCAGGCAGACGCGAAGGAAGCGGTCGCGGGCGCTTTTGCATTGGCAAAAATCACAGACGGAAAAGCAAGCGTTGTCGTGGAAGTGAAGCCCGCAGGATCCAAAGAAGGGGATCCTGCAGACGAAATCGGAAAACTGCTTTAAGAGATTATATAACGGAGGAATCAATTATGAAAGCAAGACTTCCCCAGGGACGGGGCGGCGGCATGGGCAATATGCAGGACATGCTGAAGCAGGCGCAGAAAATGCAGGAGGATATGGCAGCCCTCCAGGAAGAACTGGATGAAAAGGAATACGATATCAGCGCAGGCGGTGGCGCTGTCAAAGTGAAAATCAACGGCAAACTGGAAGTCAGCGGATTGGAAATCAGTCCGGAAATCGTAGACCCGGACGATATCGAAACCTTGCAGGATATCCTGACTGCCGCAATCAATGAAGCAATCAAAACCGTGTCCGATACAAACAATGCGGAAATGGGGAAGGTCACCGGTCCCTTGAGCGGTATGGGACTGCCGGGAATGCTCTGATATGGCGGTCTATCCAGAACAGATCGAACGGCTGTGCGACATGTTCCGGCGGCTGGACGGTATCGGACGGAAAACCGCTATGCGTCTGACCCTGAGCGTGCTGGATCTGCCGACGGAGGAGGTGCAGGCGTTTTCCGATGCGCTCATGGCGGCGAAAACGGAGGTTGGATTCTGCAAATGCTGCCAGAACATTTCTTCTACAGAGCTTTGTCCTGTGTGCGCCGCATCGAACCGGGACAAAAGTATTATCTGCGTGGTAGAAGATTTCCGTGCGGCAATCGCGCTGGAAAAAATGAATGAATACAATGGACTGTATCATGTGCTCCACGGTGTAATCTCCCCTATGAAAGGGATCGGACCGGAAAAGCTGAAAATCCGGGAACTGATCTCCCGGCTGGACGGCAGCGTGGCGGAAGTGATTCTTGCCACCAATCCTACCCCCGAAGGAGAAACCACAGCAATGTATCTGTCAAGGCTGATCGCCCCCCTCGGCGTGCGGGTAAGCCGGATCGCCAACGGTATGCCGGTAGGCGGGGATTTGGAATATGCAGACGAAATCACCCTGCGGCGCGCCATTGAAGGCCGCTACAGCATGAATCATACGGCAAACGCAAATTAAATATACATACGGAAGGATGAAACCAATGGCAAAAATCGAAATGAAAACGCCTCTTGTGGAGATGGACGGAGACGAAATGACCCGCGTGATCTGGCAGATGATCAAGGATATTTTGATCTGCCCCCACGTAGAGCTGAAAAGCGAATACTACGACCTGGGTCTGGTTTGCAGAAACGATACCGACGATCAGGTTACCATCGACGCAGCAGAGGCAACAAAACAATACGGCGTTGCAGTCAAATGCGCAACCATTACACCCAACGCAGCCCGTATGCCGGAATATAACTTGAAAGAAATGTGGAAAAGTCCCAACGGAACGATCCGCGCAATTCTGGACGGCACAGTATTCCGCGCGCCGATTCTTGCCCGGGGCATCAATCCCTACATACCTTCATGGACGAAACCGATCACCATTGCCCGTCACGCATACGGCGACGTATACAAAAATACGGAAATGCAGGTTCCGGCGGGAAGCCGCTGCGAGCTTGTCTGCACAGACGCCAAAGGCAACGAGACCCGGCAGCTGATCCATTCTTTTGATGGCGACGGTGTAATTCAAGGCATGCACAACACAGACCGTTCCATTGCAAGCTTTGCGCGCAGCTGCTTCAACTACGCATTGGATACCAAGCAGGATCTGTGGTTTGCTACCAAAGACACCATTTCCAAAAAATACGATCATCGGTTCAAGGATATTTTTGCAGAAATCTTTGAAGCAGAATATAAAGAGAAGTTTGACGCGCTGGGTATCGAATACTTCTACACCCTCATTGACGACGCAGTATCCCGTGTAGTCCGTAGCAGTGGCGGATACATCTGGGCATGCAAAAACTATGACGGAGATGTAATGAGCGATATGGTTGCCACTGCCTACGGCAGCCTTGGCATGATGACCAGCGTTCTGGTTTCCCCGGACGGTGCATATGAGTATGAAGCAGCCCATGGTACTGTGCAGCGCCACTACTACAAGCATCTGAAGGGCGAAAAAACCTCCACCAACAGCGTAGCCACTATTTTCGCATGGTCCGGCGCACTGCGCAAGCGGGGCGAACTGGATGGTCTGCCGGAGCTGTGCAACTATGCGGACATGCTGGAGAAGGCAACCATCGACACTATCGAGGACGGTGTAATGACAGGGGATCTGTTTATTCTGTCCGATTTGGAAAACAAGCGCAAGGTAGATACAGAAGAATTTTTGCAGGAAATCGGCAAGCGACTGGATGCCCTTTTGGGATAAGACTTTCCACAAAACCTAAGCCCCCCTTGTGTAAAGGGGGGCCGACGCAGTCGGTGGGGGGATTGTCTCGCTGTACTGCCGATTATTTGAAGATTATTTAAAATGATAGTATAACAATCCCTCAGTCGCTACGCGCCAGCTCCCTTTACACAAGGGAGCCTTTTTTATTTGGAGGGATTCGCCTCATCACTTTCCGCGATACGCTTTTATATATGCCCGGGGAGACATCCCGTATTTTTCTTTAAATATTTTGGAAAACTGATAAATATCGGAATATCCGGCAGACACAGCTGCAACCGTAGGCGTGCCGCCATAATCAATCATGATTTCCGCCGCCTTTTTCAGCCGGAGATCCAGCAAATATTCCCGCGGAGAAACGCCAACCTGCCGCCTGAAAAGGGCGGAAAAATAACTCCGGTTCAGGTTCAGCCGCTTGGCGATCTCTTCCACTGTAATACTGCGCATGTATTCCGTGTCCATATAATTGATTGCCTTCTGTATGTATTCTGACCCTTTTGCAGGCGACTGCTCCGTTTCCAGCATCGCGCCCACAAACTGCCAGAGCATGCCGCTTAAAAATGCACATTTTCCCGTCTCGTACTGTTCACACTGCTTCATTTTTTCAAAAATTCTGCCCGCCCCCGGACATCTTACAACAGGCGCAAGCTTTACCGGTAATTCCCCCTCGCAGGTAAACCCAATCCAGATGTACTCCCATGGATTTTCCCGGTCCGCCGAATAAATCGTTTCAAGACTGGGCGGAATGACAAATATCTCCCCCGGCTGCACCGGATATTCCCGTCCCTCTCTGTACAGGATTCCGCATCCGGACTTTACATAATGCAGAAGCCAATGCCCCCGCACCGCCGGACCGTATGTGTGTCCGGGACAGCAGTCCTCATACCCGAACTGCACCGGATTCAGCCCGCCGTATTTTCTGTTCACGATCAATTCCGCGTGATGCATACGTCTCTCTCCCCTTTTTTGATACTATATTATATAACAAAACAACAAGTAAATGCAACAAAAATCCATTGAAATAGGCGGAGTGTTTTTTTATACTGATAACATAAACAAAAGGAGGCAGAGTCTATGAAGCTCACTTTTCTCGGTGCGGGAAGCACTGTTTTTGCACGAAACGTAATCGGCGACTGTATGTGCTCGGAGGTTCTCCGGGACAGCGTGTTTGCACTGTATGATATTGACGGGGAACGGCTGGAGCAAAGCCGCGTGATTTTGGAAAAAGTTCGGGAATCCACCGGAGGATTCGGAAAAATTGAATGCTATCTCGGAGTGGATCAGCGCAAGGACGCCCTGCGCGGCGCAGACTTTGTTGTGAATGCAATCCAGGTAGGACTTTACGATCCGTGTACGATCATAGATTTTGAAGTTCCGAAGAAATACGGGCTGCGGCAAACCATCGGCGACACCCTTGGAATCGGCGGTATTATGCGTGCGCTGCGCACGATCCCGGTTATGGCGGATTTCGCCCGGGATATGGAGGAGGTCTGTCCCGATGCTCTTTTCCTGAACTACACCAATCCTATGGCAATGCTGTCGGGATTCATGCAACTGCACACAAATGTAAAAACTGTGGGACTTTGCCACAGTGTGCAGGTTTGCGTATCCTCACTGCTAAATACCCTCGGTATGAACGACCGGCTGGAGGGACACACTTCTCTGATTGCCGGAATCAATCATATGGCATGGCTGCTGGAGCTGAAAGACAAAGACGGAAAGGATATGTATCCGGAAATCAAAGCAAAGGTTCCTCAGTTTTTGGAGGATCCGGAATGCTACAACAAGGTACGCATTGACTATATCAAACATTTCGGTTACTATTGCACCGAATCCAGCGAGCACAACGCGGAATACAACATGTTCTATATTAAATCCAAATATCCTGAGCTGATCGAGCGGTATAATATTCCCCTGGACGAGTATCCCCGCCGCTGCGTCAATCAGATCAACTACTGGAAAAAAGAATACGAGGAAATGGTGGCAGGGGGCATCAAGAAGCATGAACGCTCCAATGAATATGCATCTCATATTATGGAATCCATTCTCACAGATACGCCATATCAGATTGGCGGAAACGTGCTGAACAAGGGGCATCTGATTGAAAATCTCCCGGAAAACGCCTGCGTGGAGGTTCCCTGCCTGATAAACGGCACCGGTGTACATCCCTGCTATGTAGGTGCGCTTCCTGTACAGTGTGCCGCTATGAATATGCCAAACATCAATGTGCAGCTTCTCACCATTGAAGCTGCCGTAACCGGAAAGAAGGATCACATTTATCAGGCGGCAATGCTGGATCCTCATACTGGCAGTGAATTGGACATTGATACCATCCGGAAAATGGTGGACGACCTGATCGAAGCCCACGGCGACTATTTGCCCCAGTATCATTGAGCAGTTCCCACAAGCGAAAAGACCCTCCTTATTGGGGAGCCGCAAGCCCAAATTTCAAAAGGCTCCCTTGTGAGGATCCGCACAGCATAAACTTAAAAGGCCCCCTTTACACAAGGGAGGCTTTTTTTGTTTCTTGTTTGCGCTGCGCGGATCCAACTGGGGAGAGCCTTTTTGTTTGGTGAAGATTATATCGTAACAACCTTCAGCGTATTGGTCGTTCCGTTTACATTCAGGGGAACGCCGCCGGTGATTACCGCAGTGTCTCCCTTTGCAACTGCATCAATCTGCTTTGCACAGTCGATTGCATGGCGGAACAAACTGTCCGTATCCTTCTGATCCAGAGCAATAACCGGATGTACTCCCCAGGACATGGACAGCTGGTGATAGGTTTTCTGTTCGGGCGTTGCCGCTACAATTGCCTGCAGCGGTCTGAATTTGGAAACAAGCCGTGCAGTGTAGCCGGACTGGGTCACCGCAATAATCGCCTTTGCACGCAGGTCCCGGGCTGTGGTGCAGGCTGCATCGCAAATCGCATTCGTGGTATCTTCATCATCTACTTCATATTTGATATTGGAATATGCATGCATGGAAAAGGCATCATGCTCCGCCTGCCGTGCAATTTTCGCCATAACCTCCACCACGTTCGGCGGGTCGATTCCCATAGCGGTCTCGCCGGAAAGCATAACCGCGCTGGTTCCGTCAAATACTGCGTTTGCAACGTCGGAAATTTCCGCACGGGTAGGGGTCAGACTGCTGATCATGGACTCCAGCATCTGGGTGGCGGTAATAACAATTTTACCGGACTGATAGCACTTTTTGATGAAATGCTTCTGGATGCCCGGCAGCTTCTCAAATTCCACTTCCACGCCCATATCCCCCCGGGCTACCATAATCCCGTCGGACACTTCCAGAATCTCATCGAAATTTTCCACGCCCTGCATGTTTTCGATTTTTGATATGATTTTAATTTTATGTCCGCCGTTATAATCCATAAATTTCCGCAGCGCGATCACATCCTCGCTGCTACGTACAAAGGATGCGGCTATAAAATCCACGTCGTTTTCAATTCCAAAGATCACATCCGCTTTGTCTGCTTCGCTCAAATAAGGCATATCAATGGGGAATTTAGGAATGTTGATAGATTTTCTGTTTTTGATCACACCGTCTGTCTCCACTCGGCAGATCACATCTGTTTCGGTCGTTTCCGTAACGGTGAAAGACAAGCGCCCGTCATCCAGCAAAATGCGGATTCCCGGCTTTAGCTGCCCCGGCAGTGCCGGATAGGTAATGGAAACCTCTTTTTCGTCTCCTTCCACTTCCCGGGTTGTAAAAATATACGTATCCCCCGCATGTATGGCGGCGCTTCCCTCACGCAAGGTTTTGATCCGGATTTCCGGCCCTTTTGTATCCAGCATCACAGCGGCGGAAACATGCATCTGATCCCGCACACTCCGAAACCGTTCTATTGTTTTTTTATGTTCTTCATGGGTTCCGTGGGAGAAATTCAGCCGCGCCACATTCATCCCGGCACGCAGCATTTTCCGCATAACCTTTTCGTTGTTGCTTGCCGGTCCCAGCGTGCATACAATTTTTGTTTTCCGCATTTTTATACCTTGCCTTTCTTCTTGCGCAAACCGTGGAATATTTTTCTTTCATATCATAGTATATAGGAGACGGAAAAAAACGTCAATTGTATTTTTTTCCTAAATTATGAATAGATCGAAAATTTCCCTTATGCTTTTTGTAGAGATATATTCTTCTTTGGAAAATTCTGTTCCCAAAGGCTTGATTTTGCGCTGCACCCGGTATATAATAAATAGAACAAATACACGATTACTAAGGAGTGGGCAAATGTTAGTTAATGCAAAAGAGATGCTGACCAAGGCAAAGGCCGGCAAGTACGCAGTCGGTCAATTCAACATCAACAACCTGGAGTGGACCAAGGCGGTTCTGGAAACAGCTCAGGAGCTGAACAGCCCGGTTATTCTCGGCGTTTCTGCTGGAGCAGGCAAGTATATGTGCGGTTTTAAAACCGTTGCTGCTATGGTTGATGCAATGGTTGAAAGTCTGGGAATCACCGTTCCCGTTGCACTGCATCTGGACCACGGCACCTATGAGGACTGCTACAAGTGCATTGAAGCAGGCTTCTCCTCCATTATGTTTGACGGTTCTCACTATCCGATCGAAGAAAACATCGCAAAAACCCAGGAGCTGATCGACGTTTGCGCACAGAAGGGTCTTTCTCTGGAAGCAGAAGTAGGCTCTATCGGCGGTGAAGAAGACGGCGTTGTAGGCATGGGCGAATGTGCTGATCCGGACGAATGCAAAATGATTGCAGATCTGGGTGTTACAATGCTTGCAGCAGGTATCGGCAACATTCACGGTAAATATCCGGAAAACTGGGCAGGTCTTTCCTTTGAGACTTTGGACGCAATCCAGCAGAAAACAGGGGAGATGCCTCTGGTACTTCACGGCGGCACCGGTATCCCCGAGGATATGATCAAAAAAGCAATTTCTCTGGGCGTTGCAAAAATCAACGTAAACACAGAGTGTCAGATTTCCTTTGCTGCTGCTGTACGTAAGTATGTGGAAGAAGGCAAAGATCTCCAGGGTAAGGGATTTGACCCCAGAAAGCTTCTGGCTCCCGGTACTCAGGCAATCAAAGACACTGTGAAAGAAAAAATGGAACTGTTCGGTTCTGTAGGCAAAGCGTAAAAAAGAACAAAAAAAGCCGCTGATACATCAGCGGCTTTTTTACCGAGTAGGAAGGCTTCCTTGTTGAAGCCGCGCAGCGCAAACAAAAAAAGAAAAAGGCTCCCTTGTGCAAAGGGAGTCTTAACAAACTCTTGCCTCCCCTGTGTAAGGGGAGGTGGATCGCCGCAGGCGAGACGGAGGGGTTGTAAAACTGCCGATTTATAAATCTTGCAAACCTGCAGTGGACAATTCCTCAGTCACAGCCGAGCTGTGACAGCTCCCTTTACACAAGGGAGCCTTTTTTGTCTGCGTTGCGTGGCTCCTGCCTTTAAGATTCGGCAGAAGCTCCATATACTGCCGCTCCCCCAAGCTGGGCTTCTATTTGCAGCAGCCGGTTATATTTTGCAACACGTTCGCTCCGGCAAGGCGCACCGCATTTGATATATCCTGCATTTACTCCGACCGCAATATCTGCGATGCTTGCATCCTCTGTCTCTCCGGAACGGTGGGAAATCACTGTCCGATATCCGTTTTCCCGTGCCGTACGGATTACATCCAGCGTCTCCGACAAGGTACCGATTTGATTTGGTTTAATTAAAATCGCATTCCCCGCTCCCTGCATAATCCCCCGGCAAAGCCGTTTTGTATTCGTTACAAACAAATCGTCGCCAACGAGCGCCATGCGATCGCCCAGCCGGCGGGTCAATTCCGTCCAGCCTGCAAAGTCATCCTCGCCAAGCCCGTCCTCCAAAGATACGATCGGGTACCTTTGGCTAAGGGCATCCCATTTGTCAATCAGCTGCTGTGCTGTCATTTTGATTCCTGCTTTCGGAAGGGTATACCCGTCCGCGTCTGCCCATTCGCTTGCAGCAGCATCCAACGCGATCTGCACCTGCCGGGTGGTATATCCGGCTTCTTTGATTGCCTGCACCAGATAATCCAGCGCTTCCTCTTCTCCAGACAAATCCGGGGCGTATCCGCCTTCATCCCCAACGCCGACAAACTTGCCGTCCCGTTTTAAAATTTTTCCCAGTGTGTGATATATCTCACTTCCCGCGCAAAGCGCCTCGGAAAAACTGTCAAAGCCTGCGGGCATAATCATAAATTCCTGTATATCCACATTGTTGGAAGCATGCGCCCCTCCGTTGAGTACATTCATCATAGGAATCGGCAGACGGACTGCACCAATGCCGCCGATATAGCGATATAGAGGAAGTCTCGTTTCCTGTGCGCCGGCTTTTGCAGCGGCAAGAGATACTGCAAGAATTGCATTGGCGCCTAAATTGGATTTATCCTCCGTACCATCCAGCTCCAGCATTGCGCTGTCTAAACAATACTGATTGATCCGGCAGCCGGACAGAGCAGGGCAAATCGTATCATTTACATGATCCACTGCCTTTAATACGCCTTTCCCATTATATCGGGTTTTGTCTCCGTCACGCAGCTCCAGCGCTTCATATCTTCCGGTGGATGCACCGGAAGGAACTGCGGCAGAGCCGCCTGTGCCGTCATCCAAAAGCACGACTGCCTCTACTGTAGGATTTCCTCTGGAATCCAGAATTTCCTGTGCGCAAACGCTTTTAATTTTTGTCGGGAATGCCATATGCAATCTCCTTTTCATTTTATGGAATTATTTGAAGTCTTTTCCATAGTATGGTCTGCAAAATGGACACTTATGCATCACGCGGTAACAGTTTCCGGGCAGAACACATATACTGCATTGAAAGAATGCCTTGCAATACAGGCTTTAAAGAGAGGAATGCAGATTTATGATGACAATTTATACGGTACAGCCGGGAGATTCTGTACAGTCTATTTCCCAAAGTTTCGGGGTTCCGGCATCACAGATTATCGCTGCAAATGAACTGGAAAATCCGGCGGAACTCAGCGTCGGTCAATCCCTGGTCATTCTGTTTCCGGAGCAGACCTATACGGTAGAAGAAGGGGACAGCCTCCAATGGATTGCCCGGGGATTTAACACCACAGTAGACGCCCTCCAGCGAAACAATCCCCAGCTTGCCGGGAAAGAAGCCATTTTTCCGGGACAGACACTGGTCATTTCCTACGGTGAGCCGCCCCTGGGAGAAATCAGCGTAACCGGATTTGCCTATCCCTACATATCTGATGAGGTCTTATACCGCACCTTGCCTTACCTTACATATTTATCCATATTCTCCTACGGGCTGAACCCGGACGGCTCCCTTGTACCGCCTCCGGGAGGCGGAGATCAGCGTCTGGTAGATGCTGCCGTGGACGGCGGCGTTGTTCCCCTGCTCATGCTGACCTCCCTGACTGCCGAAGGCACCTTTTCCAATGAACTGGTGAATACGATTCTTTCCGATCCTGCGCTCCAGCAAAGGGTGATTGCAAACACTGTGGATACCGTGCAGCGAATGGGCTACGGCGGCGTGGATGTGGATTTTGAATATATCTCTCCCCAGTATGCCGAGGCTTATGCGAATTTTGTCAGCGCACTGAATACAGCTTTGGGAGAAGATTATACTGTGTTTACGGACTTGGCGCCCAAAACCTCCTCCTCCCAGCCGGAGCTGCTGTATGCAGGTCACAATTATGCTGCGTTGGGGCAGGCGGCTGACGATGTTTTGCTGATGACCTATGAGTGGGGCTATCAGTTTGGACCACCGCTGCCCGTTTCCCCGATTGATCAGGTGCGCCGGGTGATTGAATATGCTCTCACAGAAATCCCGGGCGAAAAAATTTCCGTTGGGATCCCTACATACGGTTACGACTGGACGCTTCCCTTTGTAAGAGGAACGGCGGCAGAGCCCCTGTCCTCCCAAGCGGCAGTCACCCGGGCTTTTGAAAAAAAGGCGGAGATTCAGTATGACGAAACTGCACAGGCGCCGTATTATACCTATTGGCAGCAGGATCTAACCGGCACGCCCCGGGAACATATCGTCTGGTTTCAGGATGCAAGGAGCGCTGACGCACTACTCCGCCTGATCCACGAGTACGGACTGGACGGTGCCGGCATATGGAATGTCATGCGCTGGTTTCCCCAGCTTTGGGCTGTGCTGAATCAGCTGTATACCATACGGAAGGTGTGAAAACATCAGCTAAAAGCCCCCTTGTGCCGGAGCCGCATAGCAAAACAAAATGGAAAAAGCCCCCCTTGTGCAAAGGGGGGTGGGTTTTGCGTAACAAAACGCGGGGGATTGTAAAACTGCCGATTTGCAGACTATCTAAAATGATCGTGTAACAATCCCTCACCCGCTGCGCGGGAGCACCCTAGGATCTGCTACGCAGCTCCAGCTGGGGGGAGCCTTTTTATAAAAACTTAAAGCCCCCTCCTTTTTGTAAACTTTTCATGAACAATGCGATCCCTCTTGAACAAACTTCCTTTTTATGCTAAAATATAGGGCACGCGTAAAGCGTAAAAACACACATGCGGCTGTATGGTTCTGCCGGTTGCCGGACAGGCTCCTGTCGGGTGCAGTCCGTTGCCGCGTGGTGGAAAAAACCTAAGGAGGACATTATCATGTCTGTTGTATCTATCAAACAGCTTCTTGAAGCAGGTGTGCATTTCGGTCACCATACAAGACGCTGGAACCCCAAAATGGCCGAATATATCTTCACGGAAAGAAACGGCATTTACATTATCGACCTGCAGAAAACGATCAAAAAGTTCGATGAAGCGTACATGTTCGTGCGCGAAATCTCCGAAGCAGGCGGTAAAGTGCTGTTTGTCGGCACAAAGAAGCAGGCTTCCGATACCATTCGCGAGGAAGCTGAACGCTGCGGTCAGTACTACGTAAACGTACGTTGGCTGGGCGGCATGCTCACCAACTACAAAACCATCCGCTCCAGTATCGCAAGACTGACCAGCCTGGAAAAAATGCAGGAAGACGGCACCTTTGATATGCTCCCGAAAAAGGAAGTTGCTATGCTCCAGAAGGAAATGATGATTCTGGAACGCAACCTGGGCGGTATCAAAACCATGAACGGACTGCCGGATGCAATCTTCATTGTTGACCCCCGCAAGGAACACAACGCTGTTCTGGAAGCAAAAAAGCTGGGCATCCCCGTAGTTGCAATCGTTGACACCAACTGTGATCCTGACGACGCAGATTATGTTATCCCCGGAAACGACGACGCGATCCGCGCGATTCGTCTCATCTCTTCTGTTCTGGCTGATGCTGTTATCGAAGGCAGACAGGGCGAGCAGACAGAAGAAGCTGCAGCTGAAAAAGAAGCTGTTGAAGCTGAGGAAGCAGCAGCTGAGTAATTTCCCCAAAAATCTGAGTCTATGAAAGGTATGGTATAAATATAATGGCAGCTATTACCGCAAAAATGGTAGCAGACCTGCGTGCAAAAACAGGCGTAGGTATGATGGAGTGCAAAAAGGCACTCAATGAAGCAAACGGTGACTTTGACGAAGCTGTAAAGCTCCTTCGTGAAAAGGGTCTGTCCGTAGCAGCAAAAAAAGCAGGCAGAATCGCCGCTGAAGGCGTTGTTGATATTATGGTTGAAGGCGACTGCGCTGTTATGATTGAAGTAAACGCAGAAACCGACTTCGTTGCAAAGAACGAAACCTTTAAGGAATTCGTTCGCGGTATCGAAAAAGCAATCCTTGCAGGCAAGCCGGCAACCATTGAAGAACTCCTCGCACTTCCCTATGACGATAGCTTCACTGTAGATGCAAAAGTGAAGGATATGATTTTCACCATCGGTGAAAACATGAACATCCGCCGCTTTGTGATCGTGGAGGGCATCTTCTCCACATATATCCACGGTGCAGGCACCACAGGCGTTATCGTGAAATTCAACGCTGACGCTGACACCGCTGCAAAGCCGGGCTTTGCAGAATTTTCAAAGAACATCGCGCTGCAGATCGCAGCTGGTTCTCCTCCCTCTTATGTAACACGGGATCAGGTTCCCGCTGCTGCTGTTGAGGAAGAAAAGCAGGTGCTGATCGCACAGATCAAGAATGATGAGAAAAATGCCAACAAGCCCGATGCAATCATTGAAAAAATGGTTACCGGTAAAATCGGCAAATTTTATCAGAGAGAATGCCTGGTTGAGCAGGGCTATGTAAAGGACGATAGCATGTCTGTAGGTCAGTACATGGAAGCTACTGCTAAGGACCTTGGCGGCGCACTCTCCATTGACAGCTTCTACCCCTATGAAAAGGGCGAAGGTCTGGAAAAGAAAGAAGACAATTTCGGTGACGAAATTGCTGAAATGCTGAACAAATAAGTCCCCGCGCACTGCACCCCGAATAAATTAGGGTTCGTTACGTGCCATTCGGCGATATTGATTTGGATTACGGTGTAACCCTATATGGGTTACACCGTTTTTTATACAGAAAGGAATACATATGAAACTTATTAAAGAATTCAAAAATTTCATCTCCCGCGGAAATGTTATTGATATGGCTGTCGGCGTTATCATTGGCGGCGCATTTACTGCAATCGTTAATTCATTGGTACAGGACATTCTGAATCCCTTGCTTGGTCTGATCACCGGCGGCGTGGATTTTTCCTCTTTGGCTTTCACAGTAGGAAGCGGAGAAAACCCGGCAGTATTTGCCTACGGATCCTTTATTTCCGCCGTCATCAATTTCCTTTTGATCGCCCTGGTCCTGTTCCTGATTATAAAATCTATGAACAAACTCCATTTTAAAAAGCAAGTGGAAGTTCCTCCCACTCCCACCACCAAGATTTGCCCCCATTGCAAGTCTGAAATCGCTATTGACGCAACCCGCTGCCCCCACTGTACTTCCGATCTGACTGAATAATCTTGACTCCATATCAAAAAAGAACCGGGATTTTCCCGGTTCTTTTTTCACTATTCCTTCTCCTCCTTTTTCTCCTGCTCCAACCGCTCTTGTTCCCTTTTTTGTATTTTCTGCCAATCTGTAGATACGTGTATCATCGGCATCTTTCTGTATTCTTCCTCCAGCTTATGAGAAAACTCCCGTATCTGCTCAATTTTACGCATTTCATCCCGCTGTCGCCACAAATGCTTCGGTCTTTTTGCTTCTTTTAGCATTACCTGACTACGACGCAAACGATCTAATGTCCTTTCGTCAATTTTTACCGGGACGCAGTCTTTGCATTTTCCTTCCATGTCAAGGCTAATTTCCTCCCTGCTGCACTGGTTTTTCCGGTAATAAATGCAATATTTGTTTGCACACCACATAGTTTTTTCTCACTTTCTCTATAAAATGTTAAATATGTATTACCTAATATATAACTTTTAATAAATCTTCCCTATAATCAATTTACATGTACCACATAATACATGGTAGGGAGAGAGGAATATGGAAAAGATTAAACAGGACTTGAACGTTGGCAGGAATATTCAAAGGATTCGGAAATCCCGCAGGATGTCGCAGAAAGACATAGTCAGTACCCTTAACGACTGATGGTGAAATTTCATTACCTTCTTCGTCTA